>DASURM010000001.1:0-16469 GCA_036280035.1 Burkholderiaceae bacterium
GCCTCGCCGCAGCGAACCTTGGCCACCGCGATGCTGTATGGCGCGGCCGGCGCGTCGGCTCGTGTGCTGTTCGGTGCATCGGCGGCAGCGGCCAGCGCCGACATCCGCGCGGCGGCCACGTCGCCGGCCATCAGCGCGAGCTGCTGCTGCAGGGCTTGGTTGCTGCCGATCGGCCGGCCGAATTGCACGCGCTCGCCGGCATAGCGCACCGCCTGCTCGAGCGCCGATTCGAGCGCGCCCACCATCATCAGGCTGCGCGCCAGCGCGCCCAGCGTCCACACCGGCTGCAACAGCGGCCACACGAAGGCCGCCTGCGCGAGGCACGTCACGCCGTCGAGGCGCAGAACGTCGCTCGGCATGCACGCGAGGTCGAGCGCTTCGCTGCATTCGACGCCGCGCGCGCGCAGGTCGATCGACGCCAGGCGGCCCGGCAGCGACACCAGCGCAGTGCGGGCGCGGCGAGCCCAGGCGACGTGCGGTACCGTGCCGCTCAGTGTGAGCGCGTCGCCGTCGCCGTTGGCGCGCAGATCGTTGCCCTGCCCCAGCTCGATGAGCGCGATCGGACCGGCGGGCACATCGAGCCCGGCGCTCGACAGCAGCAGCGCACCGACCATCGTCTCGGCCAGCGGCAGCGGCACTTGCCAGTAGCCGACGCCGTGCAGGACTGGTGCCATCGCGCTCCAGCTCTCGCCGATGCCGCCGGCCGCCTCGGCGGCCAGCGCCAGCGGGAACCCGGCCTCCACGACGAGCTGCCACAGACGGGCGTCGAACGCGCCGGCCTCGACCCGTTCGCGCACGCCGCTGTCCACCTGCCCGGCGAACAGCCGCTGCACGCTGCGTTCGATCAGCGAGTCGGCCTCGATCTCGCTCATCGCAGGCCCAGCCCCTTGGCGATGATGCCGCGCAGGATCTCGCGCGTGCCGCCGCGCAGCGAGAACGACGGCGCGGCCGGCGTCGTGTAGCGCATCGCCTGCTCCAGCGTCGACCCCGGCGACACCATGCCGCCGAACAGCTCGTGAGCCAGGTTGGGCATCGCCTGCTCGACGAGCGCGCCCTGGTCCTTGACCAGGGCCGCCGTGAGCATCGGGTTCTCGCCGCGTGCCAGCATGCCGGCCACGCCGAGCGACATCTGGCGCATCGTCGCGTAGTGCGCCACCACGCGGCCGAGCGCGGTCGCATGGCGCGGGTCGTCGGCATCGGCGGCGTCGAGCATCTCCAGCAGCAGTTGCGTGCTGCTGAGGTAGCGCTCCGGGCCGCTGCGCTCGAACGCCAGCTCGGCGCCGACCTGCTGCCAGCCTTCGCCTTCGCGACCGATCAGGTGGTCGGGTGGCACCAGCACGTCGTCGAAGGTGACTTCGTTGAACTCGTGCTCGGCGAGCTGGTTGAGGATCGGGCGCACCGTGAGGCCCGGCGTCTTCATGTCGACCAGCAGTTGCGACAGGCCGCCGTGGCGGCCCTCGCCGCGTTCGCCGGTGCGCACCAGCGCGATCATGTAGTGCGCCTGGTGCGCGCGCGAGGTCCACACCTTGCGGCCGTTGATCAACCAGCCGTCGGCGGTGCGCACCGCCTTCGTGCGGATCGACGCCAGGTCGGAGCCCGAGTCGGGCTCGCTCATGCCGATGCAGAAGAAGGCCTCGCCGCGCACGATGCGCGGCACGATGCGCGGCGCCAGCACGTCGGGCGAGAAGCGCATCAGCAGCGGCCCGCTCTGGCGATCGGCCACCCAGTGCGCGCCCACCGGGGCACCGGCGGCGAGCATCTCCTCGAGCACCACGTAGCGCTCGAGCGCGGAGCGCTCGTGACCGCCATAGCGTTTGGGCCAGGTCATGCCGATCCAGCCGCGCTGGGCGACCTGGCGCGTGAATTCGAGGTCGGCGGCCGACCAGTTGCGCACTCGCTGGGCCACCGGCACCCCAGCCATCGCGTCGACAAGGAAGGCGCGCGCCTGCGCGCGCAGCGCTTCGCATTCGGGGGGCAGCATGCAGGGGCTGATGCGCAGAGCCCGCATCGCGGAGGCACCTCGCGGCGAGGACAGGGAGATCCATTCTCGATGGCTTTGGTGCAGCGGGCAACGAAGGGCGCGCTGCAGTCGCGCTGCGTGCGGCGCTCGCCCTTCCTGAGAGCCGTTTGCCAGCGCGCAGACGCTGGCTCTTGCGCTCAGTCAGTCAGACGTATGAACGCGATCGCGGCGCCGAGCGGATCCTCGGCGATGGCGTAGCGGCCGATGTTGGGAATGTCGCTCGGCCCCTTCAGCAGCTTGCCGCCGAGCGCCTGGGCGCGACTGGCGGTGGCATCGCAGTCGGCCACCGCGACGTACGGTAGCCACATCGAGGGCGCGTCGGCGCGCACAGAATGCATCAGGCCGGCGCGCGACACGTCGCCCGTCTTCAGCAGGGTGTAGGTGCCGGCCGAGCCCATGTCCATGGTGTCGTGGTCGTAGCCGAACACCTGCTCGTAGAACGCCAGCGCCCGCATGTCGTCGCTGGTCCACAGCTCGTTCCAGCACCAGGCACCCAGCGGCGCCTTGGCAGGGTCGGAACGGTCGCCCTGCGCGCTCTTCCAAAGGCTGACGGTGGCGCCGGTGGGGTCGGTGATCGTCGCGCCGCGGCCGATGTCATGATGGTCGGCCGGCGCCGACACGCCGCTGGCGCCTGCGGCCAGCGCGGCGGCGTAGCGGGCGTCGACGTCGTCGACCGAGATGTAGCCGAGCCAGGCCGGCCGCACCGACGCACCGACGCTGCGATAGCCGCCGATGCCTTCGCTGGTGGTGCCGTCGCCGTTGAGGATCATCGAGTAGCGCTGGCCGCCCATCGGCATCGACTCGGTGTGCCAGCCGAACAGCGCGTCGTAGAACTTGCGCGCCTTCGGGATGTCGGCCGACAGGTGTTCGAACCAGACGAACTTACCGGGCAGAGCGCTCATGCGGGTCTCCTGGCAGCCAAGGCCGTGTTGCGGGGAACCGCAACATACCCCGCCTGCCGGGGCTTGAAAAGGTGCGGCGATCAGTCCGTGGGCTTGCGGCGCAACTGCAGCGCCAGCGCGCCCAGGCCGGCAAGCAGCGCCAGCAGTGAAAGCGCCAGGCCCAGCCACGGCAGCCGCGTCGCCTGCCAAAGCCCGACCAGCAGCAGCGCGGCGGCCGCGACGCGCCAAGCCCACGGTGGGTCGGCGCGCCCGGCGGCCAGCAGCGCAGCGTCGCCCAGCGCGATGGCAGTGCTTACATAGGCCAATGGCAGCAGCAGCATGTAGAGCATCGCGCCGAGCAGCGTCAGCGGGATGCCGATCACCGTGGCCAGCAGCACCAGCAACACGAGTGGCGCGCAGACCAGCCATGCCATGCCGAGTGCCACGCTCGCAACGGGCCGCTGCCGCAGCGTGCGCCCGACGCGGGTCTGGAAGCCGGGCGCCAGCGCCAGCAGCAGCGCGGCCAGCAGGGCCAGCGCGAGCGTCCAGCCCCAGGCGACACCAGGGCCCGAGGGTTGGACGACGCGCACATCCGGCGCACGGTTGCGCCACCAACCGGGCCACGACTGAATGCCGCCGCCCACCTGGGCGGCCGCGTCGCGGTGCACGATGCCGCCGCGGTGCCGCAGCACCCCCGCAATGCGTGCATGCGGCCCCAGCGCAAGCTCGCCACTGCCGGCGACCACGTCGCCGCCGACCGGGCCATCGACCAGCACGCGGCCTCCCGCGACATGCACGTCGCCCCTCACCGTGCCGAGCAGGCGCAGGTGGCCGCCGGCAGCCCACAGGTTGCCGCCGACGACCGATTGCGGCCCCAGTTCGATCTCTCCGCCCGCCACCCGGGCATCGCGCGCAACGGTGCCGAGAACTGTGACGCGCCCGCCGGCGGCCTGCAGCGAGCCACCAACCGCGGCATCCAGCCGCAACGTGCCGCCGCCGGCCGTGACGTCGCCCGCGACAGCGGCCTCGATGGTGACGGCGCCGCCGGCAGCGAACAGGTCGCCTTCCACCGGTTCGCGCACCGCCGGCGCTGCGCCGGCGATGAAGACATGGCGCCCCATCGAAGCCTGCGCGATCGCGCCGACCTGCGCGAGCGCCGCGCCGGGCAGCATGAGACCCAGCGTCAACAGCGGCAGCAGCGCACGCCCGCGCTGCGGGCCGGTCGTGGAGGGCGATCGAGCGGACACGCGCCACATGCTACAGGTCGACCCGACGACGCAGAGCGCCGTCTGCGAAGACGTCTTCGAGACGCAGACCGAGCGGCCCGTCCCCCGTCGGGCCAACGGGCAGTCGCCGGCCGCGCGCTTCAGCGCGCCAGCACCCGCAACAGGAATCGTTGCAGGTCGGCGATCTCTGGCAGGCACACCGAGTGTTCCATCGGGTACTCCTGCCACTGCACGTCGTAGCCGAGTGCGCGCAACGCGTCGCGCGTGGCCTGCGCGCGCGGCAACGCGATCATCGGGTCGAAGCGGCCGTGCGCGAGGAAGATGGGCGTCGACTGGTTGGCCGCGCTTCGCTCGGTGGCCGTCTTTTCGGCCAGCGGCAGGTAGCCAGAGAGCCCGACGAGGCCCGCCAGCCGCTCGCGATGGCGCAGGCCGGTGAGCAGCGCCATCGCGCAGCCCTGCGAGAAGCCGGCCAGCACGATGCGCGACGGAGCGACGCCGCGGGTCACCTCGCGCGCGATGAGCTGCTCGACCAGTGCCTGCGACGCACGCAGCCCGGATTCGTCCTCTGCGGCCGCGCCGCCGAGCGCCAGGATGTCGTACCACGCCGGCATCACGTAGCCGCCGTTGATCGTCACCGGGCGCATCGGCGCATGCGGCAGGACGTGGCGAACCGGCCCCGCGGCAGCCAGGTCGAGTTGTTCGCAGACCGGTACGAAGTCGTCGCCGCTGGCGCCAAGGCCGTGCAGCACGATCACGCTGGCCTGCGGATCGGCCCCGGTTTCAATTTCGATGGGTTGTTCCATGCCCGCATGGTAGAGGGTGGCGCGCGGTGGGTGACAATCGCGCCGCGCGTAGCGTCTCCGACATCACCCGAGCATGACCCGCAGCCGCCTCTTGCCCGCCCTGCGCATCCTTTGCGCCGTCGCAACGCTGGTGGCCGCCGGTGCCGCGCCTGCCCAGACGGCGGCAGCCTCCGCGCCCGACGCGGCCGCCAAGACGCTGCGCGCGGAAGTGGCCAGTCCGGTCAATGCGGCGCAGGACGCCGCGCGCGCCGGCCAGAAGGACATCGCCGAGGGCAAGCTGCGCGAAGCCGCCGCGGTCCCCAACCTGTCGATGTTCGAGCAGGCCGTGATCGAGCGCGGTCGCGCCGGGGTTTCGCTTGCGCTGGGTGACTGGCCGCAGGCCATGCGCTCGCTCGAGGTGGTGGTCAACAGCAGCCAGTTCAGCGGCGCCGATCAGCTGCAGATGATCGAGTTGCTGAGCAAGGTCGCGTATCAGGAGAAGGATTACCTGCGCGCGGTGTCGTGGCTGCGCCGCTACGCGGCCGAAGGCGGCGCCGATCCGGCGCTGCGCGATCTGCTGCCGCAGGCGCTGTACCTGGCCAACGAGTTCAAGCCCGCCGCCGACGAGCTCGAGGTCCGCGTCACCGCCGACGAGGCTGCCGGCCGCACGACGCCGGAGGCCACGCTGCGTTTGTTGATCAGCTGCTACTCGCAGTTGAAGGACGATGCCGGCTACGGGCGCACGCTCGAGCGCCTGGCGCAGGCGGCGCCCAAGCCCGAGTACTGGAGCGAACTGCTGGCGCGGGCGACCAAGCAATCAGGGTTTTCCGATCGCTTGTGGCTCGACGTGTATCGGCTGCGCCTGGCGGCCAACCTGATGAGCAGCGCCGACGAGTACGTCGAGTACGCACAGCTGGCCTTGCAGGCGGGCTATCCGTCAGAGGCGCTGTCGGTGATCGACCGCGGCTTGTCGCTGTCGCTGCTCGGCAATGGCAAAGACGCCGCCGCGCACGGTGAATTGCGCGAGCGCGCGAGCAAGGCCGCCGAGAGCGACGGCGCCGATCTCGGCCGCGCCGAGGCGTCTGCCAAGCGCGCCCGCGAAGGCGACGCGCTGGTCAATGTCGGCTACGCCTACGTCAGCGCGGGTCACGTGGCCAAGGGCGTGGCGTTGATGGAACAGGGGCTGGCCAAGGACAACATGAAGCGCGCCGACGAAGCACGGCTTCACCTCGGGCAGGCGTTGTGGCGCGCCGGCCGGAGGGACGATGCGGCGAAGGCCTTCGCCGCGGTGCAAGGCAGCGACGGCTCGGCGGCGCTGGCGCGCGTGTGGTCGGCCTTCGTCCGTAGCCCCGCGAGCAAGGGCTGATCGCCGCGACGGGCGCCCGCAGCTTGGCATGATGCGGGCTGCCGACGACTCACAGGATCGCACCATGACCGCACTCGTGATCGGACTGCTGCTCTTCCTCGGCGTGCACTCCACGCGCATCGTGGCCGACGGGGCGCGTGCGCGCTTCATCGAACAGCGGGGCCCAGCGTTGTGGCGCGGTCTGTACTCGCTCGCGTCGGCGATCGGGCTGGCGCTGATCATCTGGGGCTTTGCGCAAGTGCGGCACGCGCCGCTGGTGCTGTGGTCGCCGCCGGTTTGGACTCGACCGCTGGCTTCGCTGCTGACGCTGGTGAGCTTCGTGCTGATCGCCGCGGCCTACGTGCCGCGCAACCACTTCAAGGCCCGGGTCGGACACCCGATGGTGGCGGGCACCGGGCTGTGGGCGCTTGCGCATCTGCTGGCGACGCGCACGCTTTCCGATGTGCTGCTTTTCGGCGGCTTTCTGCTGTGGGCCGGCTGGTGCTTGCGTTCGCTGCGCGCGCGCGATCGCGCGGCGGGTCATCAGCGCGCGACGGGACAGACGGCGCCGACGGTCGCCGCCGTCGTTGTCGGCGCCGCGCTGTGGTTCGTCTTCGGCCGCTGGCTGCACGGCTGGATGATCGGCGTGCAGCCGTTCGGCTGAGCGGCGGGCGTATGACGATGCAGGCTCCGATCGCGCCGTCGCCGCAATCGCTGGCCCAGAAGCTGATCGCCCGCGCGAGCGGGCGCCCGAACGCGGGGCCGGGCGAGTTCGTTGTCTGCCGGGTCGACCTCGCCATGTGCCACGACTCCGGCGGCCCGCGCCGTTTGAAGCCGTTGATGGCCGAACTCGGTGCGCCGATCTGGGACCGTCACCGCGTGGCGCTGGTCATCGACCATCATGTGCCCGCCGACGACGAGGACGCGCGCCGCATCGTGCGCATCGCGCGCGAGTGGGCACGCGAGCATGCGTTGCCGCATGTCTACGACAGCATCGGCATATCGCATGTCGTGCTGGCCTACGCCGGCCACCTCCGCCCGGGCATGCTGTGCGTCGGTGGCGACGCGCATGCGTCGACCGCCGGTGCATTCGGCGCCTACATGCTCGGCGTCGGCAGCACCGAGATGCTCGGCGTACTGGTCAGCGGCGAGATCTGGGTGCAGGTGCCGCACACGATGTTCATGCGCTGGAGCGGCCGCCTCGGGCTCGGCGTATCGGCCAAGGACATGATGCTGTCGATGATCGGCCGCTTCGGCGTCAACGTCGGCCATGCGCAGGCGATCGAATACTGCGGCGAGGCGGTGTCGGCGCTGCCGATGAACGAGCGCATGACGCTGGCCAACATGAGCGCCGAACTCGGCGCCCAGGTCGGTCTGGTGGCGCCGGACGACGAGACGCGCGCCTGGCTGTGGCAGGTCGGTCAGCGCGACGTGAGCCTCGACGACTGGCACAGCGACGAGGACGCGCCAGGGGTGCGCCACAACTTCGACGCCTCGACGCTGGCGCCGCAGATCGCGCTGCCGCATAGCCCGGCGTTGGCGCGCGACGTGGCCGACATCGAGCCCACGGCGATCCAGGTGGCGCACATCGGCGGCTGCACCGGCGCCAAACTCGACGATCTGCGCGCGGCGGCGCGGGTGCTGGCCGGCTACCGCATCGACAAGCGGGTCCGTCTGCTGGTGGCGCCGGCCAGCCAGCACGAACGCGAAATCGCCGAGCGCGAGGGCATCCTGCATCATCTGCAGGCGGCCGGCGCGCAGATCCTGCCGTCGTCGTGCGGCTTGTGCGCCGGCCACGGCGGCGGCGTGCCCGAGGACAGCACCGTGATCAGCTCGATCGCGCGCAACAACAAAGGCCGGCTCGGCGCCGACAGCGCCCGCGTGTTCCTGGCCTCGCCGTACACCGTGGCGGCTTCGGCTCTGCGCGGCCGCATCACCGACCCGCGCGAAGTATTGTGGGACAACGAGGCGGAGGCGAACTCCTGATGGACAAGCGCGTCGCGGTCTCCGGGCTGCTGCAGCGAGGGCGTCGCGCCGAAGTCGCGGCGGCGGCCGGCCATCGCGTATGGCGCCTGCCGGCCGACGTCGACACCGACGCGCTCGCCCCGGGGCCCTGGATGAAGTACGGCGCCGAGGTGATCGCACAGCACTGCCTCGAGTCGTTGCGACCGCAGTTCGCGCTGCAGGCGCGGCCGGGCGACGTGATCGTCGCGGGCGCGAACTTCGGTATCGGTTCGTCGCGCGAACAGGCGGCTTCGGCGCTGACGCATCTGGGCATCGCTGCGGTGATCGCGCCGTCGTACGGCGGCCTGTTCTACCGCAACGCATTCAACGTCGGCCTGCCGCTGCTCGTCTGCCGCGATGCCGAGGCCATCGGCGATGGCGAAACCGTGCTGTTCGACCTGGACAGGGCCATCGTGCGCTGTGTCGCCGACGCCGAGGGCCACACCGTCGGTCAGCGAGGGCCGCTGTTGTGCTGCGACCCGATCCCGGCGTTCCTGCTCGAGATGGTGCGCGCCGGCGGTCTGCTGCCGCAACTGAAGCGGCGCCTGCAGCGCGGCGCGGCCGCGCCGCGCGCTAGAACCTGACGCGCATGCCCAGCGACACCGGAGGCACCAGCCGAACGCGGCTGATGCTCTCGCGTAGCTGCGTGAGTTCGCGGTCGAGGTCGGCCTGCGATGGCGCGCCCAACTGGGGCCCGGCGCGCGACTCGTTCAGATTGAGCCGGCCCAGCGAGATCGAAGCGCTGCTGCCGGCACGGTCGTCGTCGGATGCAAGATCGAAATTGAACTTGCCACTGGCACGCGATCCGCTGTCGGGCCAGGCCAGCAATTGGGCACGCAGCGCGCTGCTCGGCCACGCCGTCATCGGGTTGCGGTCGGCGATGCGCAGCGTGCCGCTCGTCGATAGCGATCGAGTCGCCTGCAGCGCCCCGATCGGGGGCGCTGCTAGCGAATGGAACGTCTCGGCGCCGACGCTGGGGCCGCAGGCCAGCGACGCGATGGCTGCAAACATTGGCAAGGTCGAGCGCGCGAACATACGGTGCTCCCTGCGACGTCGGCGCGATGGACATCGCATCGCGCGTGTGCGCCCAGTCTGGCGCCGGAGCGTTCGCTGCGACCACCGTTACAGCGTAACGATCGCAAGGCCAGTGATCGATTCACGCGCGCCGATTCACGCGCGGCCCGCTGTCACGGTTTCAGAGCACGAAGTCGTAGTCGACGATGACCGGCGCGTGGTCGGAGAAGCGCTGCGCGAGGTAGATCGCTTCGCGCCGCGCCTTCGCCGCGACGCCCGGCGTGGCCAGGTGATAGTCGAGGCGCCAGCCGACATTGCGCTGGCGCGCCTGTCCGCGGTTGCTCCACCAGGTGTATTCCTCGGGCTTGTCGTTCAGGCGCCGGAACACATCGACCAGCCCCGCCTTGTCGAACAGCTTGGTCAGCCAGGCGCGCTCATCGGGCAGGAAACCCGAGTTCTTCTGGTTGCTCTTCCAGTTTCGCAGGTCGATCTCGCGGTGCGCGATGTTGATGTCGCCCACCAGGATGAACTCGCGCTGCCTCTTCAGCCGCAGCAGGTGCGGGTAGATGACGTCGAGGAAGCGGACCTTCGCTTGCTGACGGTGCTCGCCGGCGCTGCCGCTCGGAAAGTAGCAACTGATGATGCTCAGCTTGCGCCGCCCGCGGTCGAAGCGGGCTTCGACATAGCGGCCTTCGGCGTCGAACTCGCGATTGCGCAGGCCGACGATCACCTCGCTGGGCTGCTTGCGCGCATAGACGCCGACGCCGGAATAGCCCTTCTTCAGTGCGAAATGGAAGTGCCCTTGTAGCGCGCCGAGGTGCTCGAAGCGTCCGGTCACCTCGGCCTGCTGCGCCTTGATCTCCTGCACGCCCATACAATCGGCGCCCGCCTTTTCGGCCCACTGGACGAAGCCCTTGCTGGCCGCCGAGCGAATGCCGTTCAGGTTCAGTGTGACGAGGCGAAACCCCACGGCGACTCTCGATGACGACTCAGCACCGCCCCACTTCTGCGCCCGACGCGCTGGCGCAGGAATTCTTACGCTTCGCGGTCGAGGTCGGAGCGCTGCGATTCGGCGAGTTCAAGACCAAGGCCGGGCGCCTGTCGCCGTACTTCTTCGATGCGGGCGGCTTCGATGACGGCGCCAAGCTCGGCCGGCTCGCTTCATTCTATGCACGGCGGCTGATCGACTCGGGGCTCGAGTTCGACATGCTGTTCGGCCCTGCGTACAAGGGCATCGCGCTGGCCGCGGCGGTGGCCATCGAATTGGCGCGGCTCGGCCGCAACGTGCCGTTCGCCTACAACCGCAAGGAAGCCAAGGACCACGGTGAGGGGGGTGCACTGGTCGGCGCGCCGCTGGCCGGCCGCGTTGTGGTGGTCGACGACGTGATCTCGGCCGGCACATCGGTGCGCGAGTCGGCGCTCTGGATCGGCCGCGCCGGAGCGCAGCCGGTGGCGCTGGCGATCGCGTTGGATCGCCAGGAGCGCGCGGCCGAAGGCGGCGTGGACAAGCCGCACTCGGCCGTGCAGTACGTCATGGCGGAATTGGGGATGCAGGTGGTGGCCGTCGCGACACTGGCAGATTTGTTGGGGTATCTTTCCGCTGCGAGCGACGGCGCGCTCGCAACCCATGCCGCCGCGGTGGCGGCCTATCGCGATCGATACGGAGTCTGAGCCCTTGACCCTGCAGCGTCGGCACCTCTTCAGCCTCGGCGCACGGCGCGATCGCAGCGCGGTCGCGCTCGCGTCGGGGCTGTGGGTCGGGCTGGCGGTGCTGGCCGTGCACCTACCGTTGCGCGCCCAGCAGCAGCCCACCAATGGTGGCATCTACACCTGCGTCGACGACAGGGGCAAGGAACTGCGAGCGGACCGCCCGATCGCCGAGTGCAGCGACCGCGAGCAGCGGGTGCTCAACAAGGACGGGTCGCTCAAGCGCATCCAGCCAGCGACGCTGACGCCCGACGAGCGCGCCGCTCGCGAAACCAGGCTGCGCAAGGAAGCGGAGGAGAAGGCGGCCTACAACGACGCGGTGCGCCGCGACCGCAACCTGAAGATCCGCTTCCCCAACGAGGCGGTGCACCAGCGGGCCCGCGAGGCGGCGCTCGAATCGGTGCGCGTGGCGATGCGCGCGTCGCGCCAGCGCATCACGGAACTCGAGGCCGAACGCCGGCCGCTGCTCGACGAGGCCGAGTTCTATCGTGGTCGCCAGCTGCCGTCGCGGCTGAAGCAGCACCTGGAAGCCAACGAAACGTCGCAGGCTGCGCAGCGCGAGCTGATCCAGACGCAGGAGGCCGAGATGGTCCGAATCAACGGCATCTACGACACCGAGCTGGAGCACCTGCGCAAGCTGTGGAAGGGTGCGCCGCCCGGGTCGATCAGCCTGGTCTCGGCGCCGGTGGCCGAGCCCGGGACGCGTTGATGTGCGCCCGCGCGTGGCTCTTCTGCGGCGCATTGGCTGTGCTGGCCGCAGCCAGTGCAGTCGCGCGCCCGGCGACCTACCAGTGCGGCGAGGAGCTCGAGGTGAAGGTCGACTTCACGCCACGCAAGGCGCAGCTCCATCTGCGCGAACAGGACCATACGCTGCAGCGCGTGAAGTCCGCGCGCGACGGGCACTACGTCAATAGCGCGGCAGGGCTCGAACTGGTCGCCCACAAGAGCGATCTGCGCCTGCGCGAGGGCCGCAGCGAACTGCAGTGCAGGCTCAAGATCACGCCGTGACGCCGGCGTCGCGCTGAAGCGCTGCCTCAGCGCGCCAGCCGCTTCTTCAACACCTCGTTGACCCGACCCGGGTTGGCCTTGCCCTGGCTGGCCTTCATCACCTGGCCCACCAGCGCGTTGAAGGCCTTGTCCTTGCCGGACCGGTATTCTTCGACCGACCTCGGATTGGCCGCCAGCACCTGGTCGACGATCGCTTCGAGAGCGCCGGCGTCGTTCAGCTGCTTCAGATCCTTCGCCGCGATCAGCGCGTCGACGCTGCCGCCCTCGCGCGCCCACAACGCGTCGAACACCTGCCGCGCCGCGCTGTTGGAGATCGTGCCGTCGGCCACGCGCGCGATCAGGTCGCCGAGCGCCGCCGGCTCGAGCGGGCAGCGCTCGATCGGTTGCTGGCTGGCGTTCAGCCGCTTCGCGACCTCGCCCATCAGCCAGTTGGCCGCCAGCTTGGGTAGGCCGCAGCGCGAACGCACGGTCTCGTAGTAGCGCGCGAAGCCCAGGCTCTGCGTCATCATCGACGCGTCGTACGGCGGCAGGCCGTCGTCGCGCACGAAGCGCTCGGCCATCGCGCCGGGCAGTTCGGGCAGGGTCGCCCTCACCTGCTCGATCCAGGCGCTCTCGATGACCAGCGGCGGCAGATCGGGGTCGGGAAAGTAGCGGTAGTCGTGCGCGTCTTCCTTGGTGCGCATCGCGCGCGTCTCGCCGCTATCGGGGTCGAACAAGACGGTCGCCTGTTCGATGGCCAAACCGTCTTCCAGACGATCGATCTGCCAGTTGACCTCGAACTCGATCGCCTGCTGCATGAAGCGGAACGAATTGAGGTTCTTGATCTCGCGGCGCGTGCCGAGCGCGGCTCCGGGCTTTCGCACCGACACGTTGGCATCGCAGCGAAAGCTGCCTTCCTGCATGTTGCCGTCGCAGATGCCGAGCCACACCACCAGCGTGTGCAGTGCACGCGCGTATTCCACCGCCTCGGCGGACGAGCGCATGTCGGGCTCGGTGACGATCTCCAGCAACGGCGTGCCCGCGCGATTGAGGTCGATGCCCGAGACGTCGGGCACGCCCAGGCCCTCGTGCAGCGACTTGCCCGCGTCTTCTTCCAGGTGCGCACGCGTCAGCGCCACGGCGCGGCGCTGCTCGCCGAGCATGAACGGCACGCGGCCGCCCTGCACCACCGGCGTCTCGTACTGGCTGATCTGGTAGCCCTTGGGCAGGTCGGGGTAGAAGTAGTTCTTGCGCGCGAAGATCGACTGGGCAGCAATGCGCGCGCCTACCGCCAGGCCGAAGCGGATCGCGCACTCGACGGCGGCCCGGTTGAGCACCGGCAACGTGCCCGGCAGCGCCAGATCGACCGCGCTGGCCTGGGTGTTCGGTGCCGCGCCGAAGGCGGTGGACGAGCCCGAGAATGCCTTGCTGCGCGTGTGGAGCTGGGCGTGCGTCTCCAGGCCGATCACGACCTCATGGCCGCGCACGAGATTCGCCTGAGTCATTGTCAGAACCCCGGGGGCACCGCGCGGTGCCAGTCGGTGGCTTGCTGCAGCGCGTGCGCCACCTGCAGCAGCCGCGCCTCGTCGAAGTAGTTGCCGATCAGCTGCAGCCCTACCGGCATGCCGTGCTCGCCTTGGCCGGCGGGCACGCTCATGCCGGGCAGCCCGGCCAGGCTCGCAGGCAACGTGAAGATGTCGGCCAGGTAGGCCTTGACCGGATCGTCGGCCTGCTCGCCGAGCTTCCAGGCCACACTCGGGGCCACCGGGCCGGCGATGAGGTCGCAATCCTCGAAGCAGCGCCGAAAGTCGTCGGCGATCATGCGCCGCAGCTTCTGCGCCTGCAGGTAGTACGCGTCGTAGTAGCCGTGGCTCAGCACGTAGGTGCCGATCATGATGCGGCGCTTCACCTCGGCGCCGAAGCCTTCGGCGCGCGTGCAGCGGTACATCTCCAGCAGGTCGCCGGCGTGCGCGCTGCGATGGCCGTAGCGCACGCCGTCGTAGCGCGACAGGTTCGAGCTGGCCTCGGCCGGCGCGATGATGTAGTAGACGGGAATCGACAGCTCGGTGCGCGGCAGGCTGACCTCCACTGCCTGCGCGCCGAGCTTCTCCAGCTCGGTGACCGCCGCGCGCACGCGGCCTTCGACGTCGCCGGCCAGCGTGGGCGGAAAGAACTCGCGCGGCAGGCCCACGCGCAGGCCTTGCAGCGGCCGCGCCGCGCCCGCACCAGGCAGCGGCCGGCCGAGGTCGAGTGTGAAATCCTGCGGCGGCCGCTCGGCGCTGGTGGCGTCGCGCGGATCATGACCGCTCATCGCCGACAGCAGCAGCGCGCAATCCTCGGCCGAGCCGGCCAGCACGCCGGCCTGGTCGAGGCTGGAGGCGAAGGCGATGATGCCGTAGCGCGAGCACACGCCGTAGGTCGGCTTGATGCCGGTGGTGCCGGTGAAGGCGGCCGGTTGGCGGATCGAGCCGCCTGTGTCGGTGCCGGTGGCGGCCGGCACCAGCCGCGCCGCCACCGCGGCGGCCGAACCGCCCGACGACCCGCCAGGGACGCGGCTCGCATCCCACGGGTTGCGCACCGCGCCGAAGGCCGAGTTCTCGTTGGTCGAGCCCATCGCGAACTCGTCGCAGTTGAGCTTGCCCAGCGTGACCGCGCCGGCGCCGGGAGCGCCGGGCGTGCCGTCGCCCAGCCGCGCCACCACGGTGGCATCGAACGGGCTGGCGTAGTGCTGCAGCATCCTCGAGCCGGCGGTGGTCGGCGCGCCGGCGGTGACGAAGACGTCCTTGTGGGCGATCGGCACACCGAGCAGCATCGCGTCGTCACCGGCGGCGCGGCGCTGATCGGCGCGCGCGGCGGCAGCCAGCGCGCGCTCGCCATCGACGTGCAGGAACGCCCCCAGTCCGTGATGAGCGGTGACCCGTGCGAGCAGATGTTGCGTCAGTTCGACGCTGGAGACCTCGCGCGCTGCCAGTGCGCGGCGCAACCCGGCCACGCCGAGCTGCTCGGGCGCGCTGCTCACTCGATCACCTTGGGCACCAGGTACAGCCCGTCGTGCACCTGTGGCGCGCTGCGTTGATTGCGTTCGCGCTGGTCGCTCTCGGTGACCATGTCGTCGCGCAGACGCAGCGCCACTTCGCCCAGTGCCGACAGCGGCGTGTACAGCGGTTCGACGCCGCTGGTGTCGACCTGCTTCATGCGCTCGACGATGCCGAAGAAGCCGTTGAGCTGCGCCAGCATCGCGCGCTCCTCGTCGGCCGTGAGTGCGAGCCGCGCCAGATGCGCGATGCGGCTCACGTCTTGCGGGGTCAGTGCCACGGTTGGAACGCTGTGCAGGAATGCGTCCGAAGCGCGGCTTCGCACGCAAGAATCGAAGGGGCTTGCTGTATTATCGCCCGCCATCGCCAGCCCCCCGCGCGCGAAGCACCAGGCCTCATCCGCGCAGTGCCGACTGCGAACTGACTGAACCAAGAGCATGTTCGGATCCCTGCGCCGCTACTTCTCCACCGACCTGGCCATCGACCTCGGCACCGCCAACACGTTGATCTACGTGCGCGGCAAGGGCATCGTGCTCGACGAGCCCTCGGTGGTGGCGATCCGGCACGAGGGCGGCCCCAACGGCAAGAAGACCATCCAGGCGGTGGGCGCCGAAGCCAAGGCGATGCTCGGCAAGGTGCCCGGCAACATCGAGGCCATCCGTCCGATGAAGGACGGCGTGATCGCCGACTTCACCGTCACCGAGCAGATGCTCAAGCAGTTCATCAAGATGGTGCACCCGCGCTCGATGATGCGGCCGAGCCCGCGGATCATCATCTGCGTGCCGTGCGGCTCGACGCAGGTCGAGCGCCGCGCGATCCGCGAGTCGGCGCTCGGCGCCGGCGCCTCGGAGGTCTACTTGATCGAGGAGCCGATGGCCGCGGCGATCGGCGCCGGCCTGCCGGTGAGCGAGGCGTCGGGTTCGATGGTGGTCGACATCGGCGGCGGCACCACCGAGGTGGGCGTCATCAGCCTGGGCGGCATGGTGTGGAAGGGCAGCGTGCGCGTCGGCGGCGACAAGTTCGACGAAGCCATCATCAACTACATCCGCCGCAACTACGGCATGCTGATCGGCGAGCCCACCGCCGAAGGCATCAAGAAGAGCATCGGCTCGGCCTTTCCGGGCTCCGAAGTCAAGGAGATGGAGGTCAAGGGTCGCAACCTCAGCGAAGGGGTGCCGCGCAGTTTCACGATTTCGTCCAACGAGATCCTCGAGGCGCTGACCGACCCGCTGAACCAGATCGTCTCGAGCGTGAAGAACGCGCTCGAGCAGACGCCGCCCGAGCTCGGCGCCGACATCGCCGAGCGCGGCATGATGCTCACCGGCGGCGGCGCGCTGCTGCGCGACCTCGACCGGCTGCTGATCGAGGAGTCCGGCCTTCCGGTGCTCGTCGCCGAGGACCCGCTGACCTGCGTCGTGCGCGGATGCGGCATGGCGCTCGAACGCATGGAAAAGCTCGGCACCATCTT
>DASURM010000002.1:0-2292 GCA_036280035.1 Burkholderiaceae bacterium
ACGAGGCCGACCCCAAGGCGTTCGTGGCCAGGCGCGGCAGCGAGTTCGTCGGCCTGGCGACCGCCGGCTTCGCCGACGCGGCGTTGATCGGCGCGCTGCCGTCGCTGCGGGTGATCTCGAGCTTCGGCGTCGGCGTCGACGGCATCGACCTCGTCGCCGCGGTCAAGCGCGGCATCCCCGTGGGCAACACGCCCGACGTGCTCAACGACTGCGTGGCCGACCTCGCGATCGGGCTGATGATCGACGTCGCGCGCGGCGTCGGCGCCGCCGAGCGCTACCTGCGCGCGGGCAAGTGGCCGCAAGGGGGGTATCCGCTGCAGCGCCGCTTCAGCGGCAAGAAGCTCGGCATCGTCGGCCTCGGGCGCATCGGCCACGAGGTTGCCAAGCGGGCGCTGGCGTTCGAGATGGACATCCGCTACCACAACCGCCGGCCGGTGCTCGACACGTCGATCGAGCACGAGCCGTCGCTGGTGGAGCTGGCGCGCTGGTGCGACTTCCTGCTGGTGATCGTGCCCGGCGGCGCGGCGACGCGTCATCTGATCAACCAGGCGGTGCTCGATGCGCTCGGCCCCAAGGGCTACCTGATCAACGTGGCGCGCGGCTCGGTGGTCGACGAGCCGGCGCTGGTGCGCGCGCTGCAGGCCAAGCGCATCGCCGGCGCCGCGCTCGACGTGTTCGAGAAGGAGCCTCAGGTACCCGCCGAGCTGATGGCGATGGACAACGTGGTGCTGGTGCCGCACATCGGCAGCGCCACCGTCGAGACGCGCGCGGCGATGGCGCAGCGGGTGTTCGACAACCTGAAGTCTTTCTTCGACACCGGCAAGGTGATCAGTCAAGCCTGATTGTGAGCCCCCACGCTTGTCGCTTCGCGCCTGCGCTGCCCCTGGGCACGGAACGGGCCCTTCGTGGCCCGTGGGGCTGGTCCGGCTCAGGGCGGCCCGGCGCCGGACCGATTGCGTTGAGCAGCATGAGGAGAAGAACGTGAGAGAGAACCGTCTGCGCACGCTGTGGCAACAGAACAAGCCCGCCGTCAACGGCTGGCTCGCGATCCCCAACGGCTTCAGCGCCGAAGTGATGGCGCACCAGGGCTGGGACACGCTGACCATCGACATGCAGCACGGCGTCATCGACTACGCGCAGATGGTGACGATGCTGCAGGCGATCAGCACCACGCCGACGGTGCCGATCGTTCGCATGCCGTGGCTCGAGCCGGGAATCGTCATGAAGAGCCTCGACGCCGGCGCCTACGGCATCATCTGCCCGATGGTCAACACGCGCGAGGACGCGCAGCGCCTGGTGTCGTACACCCACTACGCACCCAAGGGCAGCCGCAGCTTCGGGCCGGTGCGCGCCAACCTCTACGCCGGCAGCGACTACCCGGCCAAGGCCAACGACACCATCGTCGCGTTCGCGATGATCGAAACCAGGCAAGCGCTCGACAACCTCGACGACATCCTGTCGGTCGGAGGGCTCGACGCGATCTACATCGGCCCTTCGGATCTGTCGCTGGCGCTCGGCTGCCGGCCGGTGTTCGACGACGTCGACCCGCCGGTGGCGCAGGCGATCGAACACATCGTGCAGCGCGCCAAGGCGCACGGCGTGCGCGCCGGCGTGCACAACGGCGTGCCGGCGGTGGCGCGCGCGCGCATCGCGCTGGGTTTCGACTTCGTCACGCTGGGTTCCGACGCACGCATTCTCAGTGCGGGGTCGCAGGAGCTGTTGAAGGCGATACGCGCCTGATCGGAGGTCTCTGCGCGCCGGCGCCGATGAGCGATGCCTGCAAGCGCAGAGCCGGGAGGCTGATCAGCGCGGTGCCGTCGGCGTCGCGGGCAGCGCCAGCAGCTGCGCCACCACCGCGACCGCGATCACCTCGGGCTCCTTGCCGACGACGCCGGGCACGCCGATCGGGCAGGTGATGCGCCCCAGCGCGTCGGCCGCGATGCCGCGCCGCTCGAAGCGGTGCACGAAGCGCGCGCGCTTGGTGGCCGAGCCGATCAGCCCGAGGTAGGCGAAGTCGCCGCGCCGCAGGATCGCCTCGGTGATGCGCAGGTCGAGATCATGGCTGTGCGTCAGCACGAGGAAGCAGGCGCCCGCAGGGGCCTGCGCCACCTCGGCCTCGACCGGCTCGACGCACACGCGCTCGATGTGCGCCGGCGACGCCGCGACCGGAAACTCGGCGTCTCGCTCGTCGATCCACTGCACGCGACAGTCGATGCCTTCGAGCAGCCGCACGATCGCCCGCCCGACGTGGCCGGCGCCGTAGAGCTGCAGTTCAAAGCGCGGCGCCGGCGC
>DASURM010000003.1:0-7478 GCA_036280035.1 Burkholderiaceae bacterium
CCGGCGCCGACCTTCAGCCGCTGCCACAGGTCGGTGGCCAGCGAGAACACGATCCACCAAGCGAGCACGAAGCCCAGGGTCGCCAGCGCGCTGACGTGGCCGCGGGCCCAGCCGGTGGCCAGCGCCGCGGGCACGGTGAGCGCGAGCGCCCAGCGCAGGCGCTTGGCCAGATCGGGTAGTTGCGCTTCGCGCCAGCGTACCAATGGGGCGACCCCCATCAGCAGCAGCACCGGCGTCATGATGGGGACGAACACGCTGTCGAAGTACGGCGGCCCGACCGAGATCTTGCCCAGGCCGAGCGCGTCGAGCACCAGCGGGTACAGCGTGCCCAGCAACACGGTGCCCATCGCCGCCACTAGCATCACGTTGTTGGCCAGCAGCATCGACTCGCGCGACAGCATCGAGAAGCGCGCACCCAAGCCCACCTGCGGCGCGCGCCAGGCGTAGAGCACCAGCGAGCCGCCGATCACCACCACCAGGAAGGCCAGGATGAACAGCCCGCGCCTGGGGTCGGTGGCGAACGCGTGCACCGACGACAGCACGCCCGAGCGCACGAGGAAGGTGCCGAGCAGCGACAGCGAGAACGCGATGATCGCCAGCAGCACCGTCCACGACTTGAAGGCGCCGCGCTTCTCGGTGACGGCCAGCGAGTGGATCAGCGCGGTGCCTACCAGCCACGGCATGAAGGAGGCGTTCTCGACCGGATCCCAGAACCACCAGCCGCCCCAGCCCAGCTCGTAGTAGGCCCAGGCGCTGCCCAGCGCGATGCCCAGCGTCAGGAAGATCCACGCCGCGGTCGTCCACGGCCGCGTCCAGCGCGCCCAGGCGGCGTCGAGGTTGCCGCCGATCAGCGCCGCGATGGCGAAGGCGAAGGCCACCGAGAAGCCGACGTACCCCATGTAGAGCATCGGCGGGTGGAACACCATGCCCGGATCCTGCAGCAGCGGGTTGAGGTCGCGGCCGTCGGGGGCCGCCGGCAGCAGGCGGTCGAACGGGTTGGAAGTCAGCAGCATGAACAGCAGGAAGCCGACGCTGACCAGCCCCATCACCGCGAGGATGCGCGCCACCACCGGCGGCGGCAGGTGGCGGCTGAACTGCGCGACGGCCAGCATCCACAGGTTGAGCATCAGCAGCCACAGCAGCAGCGAGCCCTCGTGGCCGCCCCACACGCCGGCGATGCGGTAGTGCAGCGGCAGCGCCGAGTTGGAGTTCTGCGCCACGTACAGCACCGAGAAGTCGTTGTTGGCGAACGAATACGCAAGGGCACCGAAAGCGAACGCCACCAGCAGGCACTGCGCCTGGGCGGCCGGGCGCGCCAGCGCCATCCACAGCGCATTGCCGCGCGCGGCGCCGGCGATCGGCAGCGTGCCTTGCACCAGCGCCACGGCCAGCGCCAGCAGCAGCGCCACCTGACCGAGTTCGGGAATCATTTCTGGCCTCCCACCACGGAGTGCCCGATCTTTTCGTTGGTCTGCGTGGCGCGCTTCAGCGCCTCGCTGGCCTCCGGCGGCATGTAGTTCTCGTCGTGCTTGGCCAGCACCTCGCGCGCGACGAACACGCCGTCGTCGCGCATCTGACCTTGCGCCACCACGCCTTTGCCCTCCTTGAAGAGGTCGGGCAGGATGCCCTGGTAGTGCACCGCGACGGTCTGCGCGGTGTCGGTCACCGCGAACTGCACCTGCGTGCCGTCGCGCCGGACGCTGCCTTCCTTGACCAGCCCGCCGATGCGGAAGGTGCGCCCCATCGGTGCCTCCTTGGCCGCCACCTGCGACGGCGAATAGAAGAACACCAGGTTGCTCTGGAATGCGTTGAGCACCAGCGCGGCAGCGACGCCGACCGCACCGACGATGCCGCCGATCAGTGCCAGGCGTTTGTGTCTCGGTTTCATCGGGATCCCAGGTCGTCGCAGGCCGCCAGCGCCCGCCGGCGCTGCCGGCGGGCGAGCCATGGTTCGGCCAGCAGCGCCGCCAAGCACACAGCGTACGACCCCCAGACGTAGAGGCCGTAACCGCCCATGTGCCAGAAGTCGGACCAACTTGCCCAGATCAATTGCAACTCCTTACCCGCGCAGCGCGCGCACCCAGTCGGCGCCGTACTCGCGCTGCAGCGCAAGCGCCTGTGCGCGCGTGAAGACGACCGCGAACGCATAGGCCCAGAACGCGAACGTCATCAGCAGCATTGCCAGCAGCATCGTCTGCGCCATCTTCGGCGCCGCCGTCATGCTGATGGTGGCGCCCTGGTGCAGCGTGTTCCACCAGCGTACCGAGAAATAGATGATCGGAATGTTGACCACGCCGACGAGCGCCAGCACCGCCCCGGCCTTGTCGCCGCGCACGACGTCGTCGATCGCCGCCTGCAGCGCGATGAAGCCTAGATACAGGAACAGCAGGATCAGTTCCGAAGTCAGCCGCGCGTCCCACACCCACCAGGTGCCCCACGTCGGCTTGCCCCACAGCGCGCCGGTCCACAACGCCAGGAAGGTGAACAGCGCACCGGTGGGCGCCAGCGCGCGCGCCAGCATCGAGGCCATGCGCGCGTTGAGCATCCAGCCGACCGCGGCCCAGAAAGCCATCGCAAGATACAGGATCATCGACAGCCATGCCGCCGGCACGTGAATGAAGATGATGCGGTAGGCGTCGCCCTGGGTGGCGTCGGTCGGAGCCACGAGGAAGCCGACGGTCAGGCCCGCGATTGCCAGCACCACCGCCAGCGCCCACAGCCACGGGTTGAGCGCGGCGGCCAGCGCGTAGAAGCGCGACGGCGGGGCGAAGGTGGACCAGCGGATCGAGAGGCTCGTGGAGCTCATTCCAGCGCGATGTGCAACGCAAACGACGTGGCCAGCGGCGCACCCAGCGCTGAGAGGATCAGCAAGGCGCCGAGCAGCGAGAAGTGGCCCGAGGCCGATTGTCCCGCATCGACGGCGCCGACCGCGCCCGCACCGAAGATCAACGCGGGAATTGTCAGCGGCAGGATGAGCAGGATCAACAGTACGCCGGCGCTGCGCAAGCCGAGCGTCAGTGCCGCGCCGAGGCCGCCCAGCAGACTGAGGATCGGCGTGCCCAGCAGCAGCGACACCACCAGCGCGGCCAGCGCGTCGGCGCGCATGTCGAGCAGCACGGCGATCAGCGGCGCCGCCAGCACCAGCGGCGCGCCGGTGATCGTCCAGTGCGCGGCCGCCTTGGCCGCCGCGATCTCGAAACCGGCGTGGCCCGACAGCATCATCTGCTCGAGCGAGCCGTCGGCGTGGTCGCCCGCATACAGGGTCGTCACCGACAGCATCGTCGCCAGCAGCGCGCTCACCCACACCACGCCGGCGGCGATCTGGCGCAGCGTCTGTGGCTCGGGCCCGACGCCGAGAGGGAACAGGCTCACCGCGACGATGAAGAACACCACCGGCAGCAGCGCCTCGACGCGGCGGCGCAGCGCCAGTCGCAGATCGCGGACGTAGACGGCTCGGAACGCGCTGGTCATCGGCCGTCACGCCGCGGCGAAGGCGTCGAGGTCGAGCACGGTCATCGTGGGCGCGCCATCGCCGGGCGCGACGTGGCTGGTGAGCAGCACGCTGCCGCCGCGGCCCAGATGCGCATGCAGCAGCGCATCGACCGCGCGCACACCGTCGGCATCGAGCGCGTCGTACGGTTCGTCGAGCAGCCACAGCGACGCGGTGCGCTCCAGTGCGAGCCTCGCCAGCGCCGCGCGGCGGCGCTGGCCCTGCGACAGCGTGCGCACCAGGGCATCGCGCCGCTTGTCCATGCCCAGGCGTTCGAGCGCGGCGCGCAACGCGCCCGCGTCGTCGGGCCGGCCATGCAGCCGGGCCAGGAACTGCAGCGCCTCGATCACACTGAGGTCGTCTTTCAAGGCATTGCTGTGGCCGATGAACACCCGGCGACGCGCGAAGTCGGCCGCCTGGCGCAGCGGCGTGCCGCCCCACAGCACGCGCCCGGACTCCGCACTCGCCAGCCCCGCGGCCAGGCGCAGCAGGCTGGTCTTGCCGCGGCCGTTGCGGCCGCGCAGCCAGGTGGCGTGTCCGGCGCGCTGTTCGAGGTTGACGCCACGCAGCAGCACGCGGTTGCCGCGCCGGCACGCCACGTCGCACAGCGACAGCGCGGGCAGCGGCACGGCGGCAATGGCGGCCGCGGCGGCGGGTTGCACTGAGACGCTCTCTTCGGGGTGACGCGGTGTTGAAAGGTCGCGCGCGGCGCGAGGCCTGGCTCAGATGAAGAATTGTAGAAGAGGCGCGCGAGTCGCTCGGGCTCCGGCCTTACGCATGGACCGCGGGCAGCGACTCCGCCACGGATGGCGGATCGTGCGGGCCGAACAGCCGCGCCAGGTCGGCACTCGAGCGAGCGCCGAGCGCCGTGCCGTGGCGCTGCAGCCAGGCCAGCGCCCGCTTGCGCCCGGCGTCGCGCAGCCGCAGCAGCCATTGCGGATGGGCGATGGCCTTGCTCACGGCAGGCAGTTCGAGCAGCGCGTCGCGCACGTCGATCACGTGCCAGCGCAGGCGTCGCAGGCGGCGCTCGAGCGGGCCGCCCCACCAGGCGCGATTGGCCATCGCCGTGGCCTCGGCGATCAATCGCATCTCGCGCAGGAACGCGGCGTTGAAGGCGATCTCTGCGCTGCGCAGCTTGATCTCTTCGTTCGTCTTCGGCGCGTCGCCAAGCGACCACGGGCTCAGCATCACCAGCAGCAGATCGTCGGCCGGCACGGCCAGCAGCGGCGCCAGCGCCGGGTTGGCGCTGAAGGCGCCATCCCAGTAGGGCTGGCCGTCGATCACCACCGCGCGCTGCAGCGTCGGCAGGCACGCCGAGGCCATCACCACGTCGATGCTGAGGTCGTGCTCGCCGAACAGGCGCAGCCGCCCGCTGTTGGCGTTCGTGGCGGCGATGTGCAACCGGATGTCGGACTGCGCACGCAGCCGTTCGAAATCGACCTGTCGCGCCAGCAGGTCGCGCAGCGGGTCGGGGCGCATGAACGACGCCTGCGCCGGCGAGAACGCCTGCGCCCACTGCATCATCAGGCGGCCGGTGGCGCTGAGGCCGGTGCCGTCGCTGGCCATCAGCCCGAGCGCGTCCCACGGCACCGCACGGCCGAGCGCCTCCCAGAACCGCGCCAAGGCCTCGCGCGCGCCGTCGCGGCCGCCGCGCAACAGGCCGTCGGCCAGCAACACCGCGTTGACCGCGCCGGCGCTGGTGCCGCTGATGCCCGCTATCGGATGCGTCGTGTGCTCCAGCAGCACGTCGAGCACGCCCCAGGTGAACGCGCCGTGCGCGCCGCCGCCTTGCAGCGCCAGCGACAGGCGCCGGTTGCGCCGCAGGCCGAAAAGATCGGTCATCGCGTGCGCGGCTCAGCGCACGCCGCAGCGCTCGCCGGCCATCGCGACGATGCGGCCGCGGGCGTCTTCGATCCACGCGCGGGCGCGCAGCCGCGCCGGCTTGGCGGTCTCGGGCCAGCGCATCGCCAACTGGTACTGCCACGGCTGGCCGCGGCGCAGATCGTCGGCGGGCAACGGCCCGGCCAGCGCGCGCACCAGCTCGCGCGGCACCGCAGTGCCTTCGGTGCCGGGAGCCACCGTCTCGACCAGCGCCACCCAGACGCTGGCGCCGACAGCGACCCGCCCGGCGGCGTCGAGCTGCACGGCAAGGTACCCGTACCACGCCGGGCCCGAGATCACGCTCAATTGCAGCGGCGACGCGCGGCGCGCGGCGCTGCGCTGAACGCTGGCGCGGTGGTCCGTCGGCGGCGTCTGCAACGCGCGCTGCGCGCGATCGCGCGCCTCGGCGGGCGCCGCGCTCGACAGCGGCGCTGCCTCGCCGCGCGCCGAAGGCACGATCCAGTCGAGCAGCCACTGGCCATCGGCTGGTTGAGCCACCGAGGCATCGCTCCAGCACGCTTCGCACTCGGCGCTGATGAAGCGCTCGAGCACCGCGGCGTCGGTGCTCGGGCAGCGAGCGGCTGTCTCGTCGCCGTGCGCGGTGGTCGAGAGCAGCGCAGCGGCGAGCGTCGCGACTCCTAGAATCCCTGTATGCATCTCGCGGATTCTGAAGGCAAATCCATCGACGCCGCGGCCTCGCCGTTGCTGGCCAATCTGAATCCCGAGCAGTTGGCCGCGGTGACGCTGCCGCCTCAGCCGGCGCTGATCCTTGCCGGCGCCGGATCGGGCAAGACGCGCGTGCTGACCACGCGCATCGCGTGGCTGCTGGCCACCGGCCAGGTGTCGCCCGGCGGTGTGCTGGCGGTCACCTTCACCAACAAGGCCGCCAAGGAGATGCTGACGCGGCTGGCGGCGATGCTGCCGATCAACGTGCGCGGCATGTGGATCGGCACCTTCCACGGCCTGTGCAACCGGCTGCTGCGCGCGCACTGGAAGCTGGCCGGCCTGCCGCAGGCGTTCCAGATCCTGGATGCCGCCGACCAGGTGTCGGCGGTCAAGCGCGTGATCAAGGCGATGAACCTCGACGAGGAGCGCTTCGTGCCCAAGCAGGTGGCGTGGTTCATCGCTGGCAACAAGGAGGAAGGGCTGCGCCCGCGCGACGTCGAGGCGCGCGATCCGCCGACGCGCAAGATGGTCGAGATCTATCAGGCCTACGAAGACCAGTGCCAGCGCGAGGGCGTGGTCGACTTCGCCGAGCTGATGCTGCGCGCGTTCGAGCTGCTGCGCGACAACGACCCGCTGCGCGAGCACTACCAGCGGCGCTTCGCGCACGTGCTGGTCGACGAGTTCCAGGATACCAACAGCCTGCAGTACCGCTGGTTGAAGATGTTCGCGCCGCCTCCCGGCAGCACTTCGGGGGCGGCCCAGGGCGTGTTCGCCGTCGGCGACGACGATCAGAGCATCTACGCGTTCCGTGGCGCCCAGGTCGGCAACATGGCGTTGTTCGAGCGCGAGTACGGCGTGCGCCGGGTGATCAAGCTCGAGCGCAACTATCGTTCGTTCGGCCACATCCTCGACGCCGCCAATGCGCTGATTGCGCACAACCAGCGGCGGCTGGGCAAGAACCTGCGCACCGAGGCCGGCGCCGGCGAGCCGGTGCGCGTGGTCGAGGCCACCAGCGACTACGCCGAGGCGCAGTGGCTGCTCGACGAGCTGCAGCAACTGCACCGCAGCGGCACGCCGCGCAGCGAACTGGCGCTGCTGTACCGCAGCAACGCGCAGAGCCGCGTGCTCGAAAGCGTGCTGTTCAACGCCGGCGTGCCGTACCGGGTGTACGGCGGCTTGCGCTTCTTCGAGCGCGCCGAGGTCAAGCACGCGCTTGCGTATCTGCGGCTGATCGAGAACCCGAACGACGACACCTCGTACCTGCGGGTGGTCAACTTCCCGACGCGCGGCATCGGCGCGCGCACGATCGAGCAGCTGCAGGACGCCGCGCGCCAGAGCGGCCGCAGCCTCGCGCAGAGTGTCGGCGCCGTGCCGGGCAAGGCCGGCGCGAACCTGCAGGCCTTCGTCGCGATGATCGACCGGCTGCGCGCGTCGACGCAGG
>DASURM010000004.1:0-6964 GCA_036280035.1 Burkholderiaceae bacterium
CACTGGTGCGCCAGCAGTGGGGCCAGATCAAGAGTACCGGTGGCCAGTCCGTCTACGGCAACCCATGACGAGGTCCTGAGCGCCCCCAGGGCCTGGCCTTGCCCGACCCGCCCCCCGCGGGGGTCAAGCAAGGTGGCAAAGTCACATTTGCTTGAGAGCGCAGCGCTCGACGCACAAGGTACGGTGGCAGCCGCGCTGACGGCCATCGTTTCCGGGCAGCGAGAGTCGTCCTGCTCGACCACGACGGCCCGACGAGCCCCTGCGGTGCGCGGCGCCTGGGCCGATCGTGCCTTCGCCGGTGCCGCCTTCAGCGCGGCGCTTCTCACGCTGGCGCTGCTGGCCGGAATCGTGGTCTCCCTCGTCGTCGGCGCGGCTCCAGCGCTGCGCGAGTACGGCCTGTCGTTCGTGCTTCGCGCCGAGTGGGATCCGGTGCAAGACCGCTACGGCGGCCTGGCGATGATCCGCGGCACGTTGATCAGCGCCGCCATCGCGCTGCTGATCGCCGTGCCGGTGAGCTTCGGTATCGCGCTGTTTCTCACCGAGTTGGCACCGAAGTGGCTCGAGCGTCCGCTGGGCATCGCGATCGAGTTGCTGGCGGCCGTGCCGTCGATCGTCTACGGGATGTGGGGTTTGCTGGTTCTCGGGCCGATCCTCGCCGAGTATGTGCAGCAACCGTTGCAGGCGGCGTTCGGACACGTCCCGGTGCTGGGGCACTTGGTTTCGGGTCCGCCCGTGGGCCTGGGCCTGCTGTCGGCCGGCGTGATCCTCGCGATCATGATCGTGCCGTTCATCGCTGCGGTGATGCGCGACGTGTTCGAGCTCACGCCGCCGATGCTGAAGGAGTCCGCGTACGGTCTGGGCGCCACCACCTGGGAGGTGACGCGGACGGTGGTGCTGCCCTACACCCGCGCGGGTGTGGTCGGTGGCGTGATGCTCGGCCTTGGCCGTGCGCTGGGCGAGACGATGGCGGTGACGTTCGTCATCGGCAACACGAACCAGCTCGCTTCGCTGTCCCTGTTCGAGGCGGCCAACAGCATCACCTCGGCGCTGGCCAACGAGTTTGCAGAGGCAGGCAGCGGCCTGCACCAGGCGGCGCTGATCTACCTCGGGCTCATCCTGTTCGTCATCACCTTCGTGGTGCTGGCGCTGTCCAAGCTGTTGTTGCGCCGGCTGCAGCGCGGCGAAGGCCGCCGGACATGAACCCGCCAGCGGGCTTCACGGCGCCGATGCTTGCCCGGCACCGCCGGCGCAAGAGGGTGAACCTGCTCGTGCTCGCGCTGTCGCTGGTCGCGATGGCGTTCGGCGTGTTCTGGTTGTGCTGGATCCTGTTCGATACGCTGCGGCTCGGCATCGGCGGGCTCGGCCTGCAGGTGTTGACCGAGATGACGCCTCCCCCACAAGCCGACACCGGTGGGCTGGCCAACGCGATCTTCGGCTCGCTGGTGATGGTGGTGATGGCCACCGCGCTGGGTACGCCGGTCGGCATCCTGACCGGCATCTACCTGGCCGAGTACGGGCGGCGCAACCTGCTCGGTCGCCTGACGCGCTCCGTCAACGACATCTTGTTGGCGGCGCCATCGATCGTGATCGGCCTGTTCGTCTATGCCGTCGTGGTGGCGCGCATGAAGAGCTTCTCGGCCTGGGCCGGTGCGCTCGCGCTCGCACTGATCGTGATCCCGGTGGTCGTTCGCACCACCGAGAACATGCTCGACCTGATTCCCGATGCGCTGCGTGAAGCGGCTCATGCGCTCGGGGCGCAGAAGTGGAAGGTGGTCGTTTCGGTCACGCTGAGGTCGGCGCGCGCCGGTGTGGTGACCGGCGTCTTGCTGGCAGTGGCACGCATCGCGGGCGAAACGGCGCCGCTGCTGTTCACCGCGTTGTCGAACCAGTTCTGGAGCAGCGACCTGGCGCAACCGATGGCGAGCTTGCCGGTGACCATCTACAAGTTCGCGATGAGCCCGTATCCAAACTGGCAATCGCTGGCCTGGGCGGGGGTGCTCCTGATCACCGTGGGTGTGCTGGGGCTGAACGTCCTGGCGCGCGTGGTGTTGCGCAACAGAATCTGATCGATCGAAAGCAGGCACGATGCAGTTCCTCGAAGAAGCGCCGGCGCAGGCGCCGCAAGAGACCGTCAATGCCAAGCTCGTCGCTCGCGACCTGAACTTCTACTACGGCAGTCTCCATGCGTTGAAGCACATTCACCTGGAGATCCCGGAGCGGCGCGTGACCGCCTTCATCGGCCCCTCCGGCTGTGGCAAATCAACACTGTTGCGCAGCTTCAACCGGATGTTCGAGCTCTACCCGGGGCAGCGTGCCGAAGGCGAGATCCTGCTCGACGGCCAGAACATCCTCGAGCGGCGCCATGACGTCAGCCTGATCCGCGCCCGCATCGGCATGGTGTTCCAGAAGCCGACGCCGTTCCCGATGTCGATCTACGACAACGTGGCCTTCGGCATCCGCTTGTTCGAGACGCTGCCGCGCGCCGCGATGGACGAACGGGTCGAGTGGGCGTTGAAGAAGGCCGCGTTGTGGAACGAGGTGAACGACAAGCTCCGGCACAGCGGCGCCGGGTTGTCCGGCGGTCAACAGCAGCGGCTGTGCATCGCGCGGGCGATCGCCGTTCGACCCGAGGTGCTGCTGCTCGACGAGCCGTGCTCGGCGCTCGACCCGATCTCCACCGGCAAGATCGAGGAACTGATCCACGAGCTGAAGAGCGACTACACGGTGGCGATCGTCACGCACAACCTGCAACAGGCGGCGCGCTGCTCTGACTACACCGCCTACATGTACCTGGGCGACCTGATCGAGTTCGGCCCCACGGCCGAGCTGTTCATGAAGCCCAGGCGCAAGGAAACGGAAGACTACATCACCGGGCGGTTCGGATGACAATGGCGGCTCCGGTCATGAACGACAGGCACCTGTCCACCCAGTTCGATGCCGAGCTCGGCGCGATCTCGGGCCGCGTGCTGGAGATGGGCGGGCTGGTCGAGACGCAGGTGGTGCAGGCGATGCAGGCACTGCCCGAGGTCGGCGATCAGGTGGCGGCGCAGGTGCTGGATCAGGAGCGGCGCGTGAATGCGCTCGAACTCGAGATCGACCGCGACCTGTCCACCATCATCGCGCGGCGCCAGCCGACCGCGAGTGATCTGCGCCTGCTGATTGCGGTGTCGCGCATC
Source organism: Burkholderiaceae bacterium (assembly GCA_036280035.1). Taxonomy (GTDB): domain Bacteria; phylum Pseudomonadota; class Gammaproteobacteria; order Burkholderiales; family Burkholderiaceae_C; genus JAEUPI01. The sequence continues at coordinate 3,177 of DASURM010000004.1, forward strand.
ATCGGCAACCTGGAGCGCATCGGCGACGAGGCCGCCCGCATCGGCCGCATGGTGCTGCGACTGGCCGGCGCCGCCGCATCGATCCCGCCGAGGTTGCCGATCGCCGATCTGCAGTTCGCGGCGGCGCTGGCGACCGGTCAGCTGCGCAGGGCGCTCGATGCGTTTGCCCGGCTCGACGTCGAGGCGGCGCTGCAGGTGCTGACGCACGACGACCGGATCGATCGCGAGTTCGACGGGCTGATGCGCAAGCTGATCACCCACATGATGGAGGATCCGCGCACGATCTCGTTGTGCATTGACCTGGTGTTCGTCGCCAAGGCGATCGAGCGCGTCGGCGACCATGCGAAGAACCTGGCCGAGGCGGTGATCTATGTGGTGAAAGGCGCCGATGTGCGGCACAACCCGCCCGAGGCACTGGCTTCGCTGGTCGGTTGAGCAGAGGGTTCATGAGCCGCATCCTGGTTGTCGAAGACGAGGCCGCGATCGCCGAGTTGATCGCGATGAACCTGCGCCACGCCGGGCACGAGACTGCGATCGCGCACGATGCCGCCCAGGCCGAGGCGGCGGTGGCTGCCGTGCTGCCCGATCTGGTGGTGCTCGACTGGATGCTGCCCGGGCAATCCGGCCTGGCGTTGGCGCGGCGCTGGCGCGCCGACACGAGAACGCGAAACCTACCGCTCATCATGCTGACCGCGCGCGGGATGGAGAGCGACAAGGTCGCCGGGCTCGACGCTGGCGCCGACGACTACCTGACCAAGCCGTTCTCGACCCAGGAACTGATCGCGCGCATCCGGGCCGTGCTGCGGCGCCGGGTGCCCGAGGCACTTGACGAAGCCGTGGTGGTGGGTCGGCTCGTCGTCGATCCCGCGACGCGGCGCGTGACGGCCGGGGATCGAGAGCTGCACCTCGGGCCCGCCGAGTTCAAGCTGCTGCACTTCCTGGCCTCGCATCCGCAGCGCGTGCACAGCCGCAGGCAGTTGCTCGACCGTGTGTGGGGCGATCACGTCTTCATCGAGGAGCGCACGGTGGACGTGCACGTCAAGCGCCTGCGCGATACGCTGGCCCCTGCTCGATGCTCGTCGATGATCGAAACCGTGCGCGGCTTCGGCTATCGGCTGGTCGAATCCTCCGACTCGATCACGGCGCCTTAGACGCCCGGCAGCGATGCTCGCCTGGTTGTTGCCCCGGGTGTTGACCGCCATGGCGGTGGCCGGATTCGGTGCCGCGATGGGTTGGTTGGCGGCCGACGCTGCCGGGTTGGAGCCAATGCCCTGGGCCTTCACAGGTGCATTGCTCGGCGTTGCGCTGGCCGTGACCTTCGATCTGTTGCGTGCACTCGCGTTGCTGCGCTGGCTGCGCGGCGCCCAAGTGCAGGGCGCGCCACGCGCGGCCGGTGTCTGGGGCGAGTTGGCCCACCGCGTGGAGCGTGCGTTGCGCAGCCGCGAGCACGAGCGCGACGAGCAGGGACAGCGGTTGGCGCAGTTGCTGGCGGCGCTCGACGCCGCACCCAGCGGCGTGGTCCTGATCGATGACGACGATCGCATCGAGTGGTGCAACGTCAGCGCGGCCGACCACCTGGGTATCGACCCCGTGCGCGATCTGCGCCAACGCGTGGGCAACCTCGTGCGCGCGCCGGCGTTCGTGGCGCATCTGCAATCGCGCCGGATCGACCGCGCGGTCAGCTTCTCCTTGCCCGGGCGCCAGGGAACCTTGTCGGTCTGGGTCCGGCCGTACGGCAGCGATGGACATCGTCTGCTGTTGAGTCAGGACATTACCGAGCGCCAGCGCACCGACGAGATGCGGCGCGACTTCGTTGCCAACGTCTCGCATGAGATGCGAACGCCGCTCACCGTGCTGGCGGGATCCGTCGACACCATGGAACACATCGAGCTGTCGCAGGACGACCGGCGCCGCGTGCTGGCGCTGATGAAGGAGCAGTCCGATCGCATGCGAACGCTGCTCGACGACCTGCTCGTGCTGGCGCAGCTCGAGAGCGGTGCACGCCCGCCGGTCGACCAGTGGGTCGATGTGGGCGCCCTGATGCAGCGCCTGCGCGTCGCTGCCGAGGCGGTGTCCGCCGGCCGGCACGCGTTTCGCTTCGAAGGCGGCGGTGCGCAGATCGCCGGCGCGGAGCAGGAGCTCTTCGGTGCGATGCAGAACCTCGTGGTCAATGCCGTGCACTGCACGCCACCGGGCGGCACCATCGAGGTGGGCTGGTTCGCGCACGCGCAAGGTGGCGGGACATTCGAGGTGCGCGACAGCGGGATCGGCATCGCGCGCGAGCACCTCGCGCGCCTGGGTGAACGCTTCTACCGGATCGATGTTGGCCGTTCGCGCGGCAGCGGTGGCACGGGTCTCGGGCTGGCGATCGCCAAACATGCGGTGCAACGCCATGGTGGCGAATTGCAGGTGGACAGCGAACTCGGCCGGGGTTCGACCTTTCGCCTCGTCTTCGGCGCGGCACGTGTGCGCCAGCACACTCACGCGCCCGCCGAACTGCTCGGCGCCCCGACACGCCGGTGATCTCGTCGCGGCAGTCGGCGGCGATCGATCTTTGCCGGGCGCGGCCGATTGGTCTAGGCTGCGTGCATGGGGATGCCCGGCGCACCAGCGGTCAGATCGGCGGTCCACGCGACGTTCCGCTTCTACGAGGAGCTGAACGACTTTCTCGCGGCCGAGCGGCGCGGCCGCGAGTTCACGGTGCCGTGCGCGCGCGCGGCCACCACCAAGCACATGATCGAGGCGCTCGGCGTGCCGCACACCGAGGTCGAGGTGATCCTCGTCAACGGTGAATCGGTGGGCTTCGAGCGCGTGCTCGCCGACGGCGACCGCGTGGCGGTGTACCCGGTGTTCGAGGCGTTCGACGTCGCGCCGCTGCTGCGCCTGCGCGGGCAGCCGCTGCGCGCGAGCCGCTTCGTCGCCGACGCCCACCTCGGCGGCCTGGCGCACCTGCTGCGCATGATGGGTTTCGACACGCTGTACGACAACGCCTTCGCCGATCACGAGATCGAACGGCTCGCGCTGCACGAGCACCGCATCGTGCTGACGCGCGACCGCGAGCTGCTCAAGCGCCGTGGCGTCACGCACGGCATCTACGTGCGCGCGCTGCGCTCGCCCGCGCAGTTGGGCGAGGTGTTCGAACGCCTGCAACTCGCGCGCAGCGCGCGCCCGTTCACGCGCTGCCTGCACTGCAACGCCGCGCTGGTGGCGATCGACAAGGCGGCAGCGCTGCCGCAACTGCCGCCGCGCGTGGCGGCTGCGTTCGAGCGCCTCAGTGCCTGCCAGGGCTGCGAGCGCGTGTTCTGGGAAGGCAGCCACTGGCGCCGCATGCGCGGCCTGATCGACGGCCTGCTCGGCGGCGCCACGAGCCTCGACGCGCCGGCCGCGACGGACGCCGCCGAACGATGAACAGCGACCGCCCGTCCCCGGACGCCGAGCGCGCCGAATGGATCCGCGTCGATGGCCGTGTGCAAGGCGTCGGCTTTCGTGCCAGCGCGCAGCAGCTTGCGGTGGCACACGGCTTGCGCGGCTGGGTGGCCAACGTCGGCCGCGGCGTCGTCATCCACGCCTGCGGGCCGGGCGAGCGACTCGACGCGTTCGTGCGCGCGCTGCGCGACGACGTCGGGCCGCCGGCACGCGTCGACAGCCTGCAACGTGAGCCGGCCGAGTGGCTGCCGCGCGGTGCGGGCTTCCGCATCGCGCCCACCGATACGCCGCTGGCGGCGCGCAAAGGCGGGTGATCGCCGCCGAGCGGCGATGTCGAATGAAACGCGGCTGGTTCGTCGTGG
>DASURM010000005.1:0-33044 GCA_036280035.1 Burkholderiaceae bacterium
GAAAGTCCCTCGGCGATCGACCGTGCAGCAACCCGCACGTCGGCGCGCCGCCCGTACGGCTGGCGCGGCCCACGCCCCAGCGACCAGGCCGGTGAACAGCACAGGAGCGCCGCGGCCGCAGCGTGGCGGCGTCGCATCGACCGACTATCCCGAGGGCAACGGGCCGCGGCCGCGTCGCCCGCGCCGCAGCCGCGAGGCCTCGAACGAGAAGCGTTGCCACCACGCCGGGTCGGGACGCTGCCGCGCTTGCGGCCCGTAGCGGGCGCGATCCAGTGCGTCGAGCTCGTACGCCAGCAGATCGCTGCGCTCGCCCAGGCGCTCGCGCACCAGCGCGGCCAGCCGTCGCGGTGAGTCGCAGCCGCGCGCCGCCACGCCCAACGGGGTCAGGGCGTCGCGGACGCGGCCCTGCAGGCGTTGCCAGGGGTCCTGGCGATGGCGGTCCCACAGGGCCCAGGCTGCCGCGGCGACGGCGGCGGCCACGATCAGCGCAAGCATGATCAGACCGAGCGTGGCCCAATCGGGCGAGGCGAAGCCCAACCCCTTGAGCAGGTCGAACTGTTGCGTGCGCGAGTAGTTCAGCACCCACAGGTTCCAGGCGTTGTTCAGCGCTTCCCAGCCGTCGCGCAATTGCTGCATCAGCTCGGGACTCACCGAGCGCAGCGCACCGGCCACGATGCCCGGGGCCGGCTCGAGCGGGCGGCTGCGCGCGACGCGGTCGGGGTCCACCGCGGCGGTGGGATCGACCCGCACCCAACCGCGCTGCGGCTGCCAGACCTCCGCCCAGGCGTGCGCATGGCTCTGGCGAACGATGTAGTAGCCCCCAGCCAGCGAACGTTCGGCGCCCTGATAGCCGGTGACGATCCGCGCCGGCACCCCGAGCGCGCGCATCACGACCACGAAGCCGGCGGCGAAGTGCTCGCAGAAACCCGCGCGACGGTCGAGCCAGAACTCGTCGATGGCGTCGCGCCCGTAGAAGCCCGGCGCCAGCGTGTAGCTGAAGTCGCCCTTGCGGATGTAAGCCAGCACCGCGTTGCTGAGCGCGATCGCATCGGCGCCCTGCAACGCCTGCTCGCGCCTGAACGTCGCGGCCCATGCGATGACGCGCGGGTTGTATCCCGGGGGCAAATGCAACGCCTCGAAGCGCTCGTCGCCGTCGAGCGAGGCGCCGTATTCGAAGCGCGGCCAGGCCTGGGCCGTGAAGCGCACGCGCTCGGTGACCAGGCGATCGGTCTGCCACTGCAGGTCCGGGCGCAGCGTCAGCGAGTAGCCATCGAGGTGCGGCGCCGAGTCGACCGTATCGGGCGTGGCCTCCAACAGCGGCAGCAGCGGCAGGCGGATGGGCTCGAGCGTCACCTCGTAGCGCAGCCCGGCGCCGAGGGTGTGCACCGCGGGCACCCGGCGCAGCACGTCGGAGGCGTTGCCGAGCACGCGGCGGCGCCATTCGACGCCGTCGAATCGGCTCAGCACCGGGCCGCGAAAGTACAGCTGCTCGGGCTGCGCCACCATGCCGCCGTTGAAGCGCACGCGAAAGGCGACTGCATCGTCGTTGGCGATCTCGGCCACGCCGCCCAGGCGCAGCGTGCCCGAAAGGCCGGTGCGGCCCAGTGCGTCCTGCGGCGTACCCCACAGTGGCCCGACGCGCGGAAACAGCAGGAACAGCGCCACCATCACCGGCGCGCCGAACAACGCGCTGCGCGCCGCCAGCGCTCCGGCCCGGCGCAGCGACGGCTTGCCCACCGGCATGTGCGCGAGCACCAGCGCGGTCAGCAGTCCCCACACCGACACCACCATCGCCAGCGCGGTGAACAGCGACTGCGAGTAGAGAAAGTGCGTCAGCACGAGGAAGAAGCCGAGGAAGAACACTACCAGTGCGTCGCGCCGGGCGCGCAGCTCGAGCGTCTTCAGCGACATCAGCACCACCAGCATCGTGACGCCGGCCTCCTTGCCGAACAGGCTCTGCTCGCTCCACAGCGTCAGCAGCACCGCGCTGACCAGCAGCGCCGCGATCGGCACCCGCCCGGGCAACCGCAGGTTGGCCAGCGCCAGATAGGCCCGCCACACCAGGACCAGCGCGCTCAGTGCCACGCACCACCACGGCAGCCGCGCGAGGTGCGGCAGCACCGTCCAGCCGATCACCGCGAGCAGGAACAGCGTGTCGCGCGTGTCGCGCGGCAGGTTGCGCCAGCCCGGCCAGCGCGGCAGCGAGGTCTCGATGCGGGCCACGGTCAGCATCTCACCACAGCGCCAGTGCCTCGAGCGCGGCGCGCCGCTGCGCATCGCCCTCGCCGGGCGGCAATTCGATGCCCGGGATGCGCAGGCCGAACGCCAGGCCCCTGTGCGCGGCCGCCAGCGTCCACGCAGTCAGCCGGCTCAGGCACGCTTCGTTGTCGTGCAGGCCGGCAGCGTCGAAGTCCAGCCACAGTTCGCGGCTGGTGCTCTCGCTGGTGTCGCGGCTCACCAGTTCGCCGGTCTTGGCGGCCTTCTTCCAGACCAGCCGGCGCATCGCGTCGCCGCGACGGTAGCTGCGCACGCCGTCGAACTCGCCACCGTCGACGGCGCGGGTGGCGCGCGCCACCCCGGGCACCGCCCGCGCCGGTGGCAGTGGGGCCGGCGGCTGTTCGGGCTGGGGATAGATGAGCACCGTCGCCGCCGGCCGCAGGATGGTCCAGGCGCGAAACAGGCCCAGCGGAAAGCGGGTCTCGGCCATCAGCGTGGGCACGCGTGCCAGCCCGCGCTGGCGCGGCGCGAAGGTGACGCGCGCGGTGGCGCTGCCGAGCGCGGGGACGTCGCACCACGCGAAGTGCGGCCGTGCACGGCGCACGCCGACCCCGATGCCGTGGCGCGCCGCGCCCGGGTTGCTCAGCACCAGCTCGACCTCGGCCGGCTGGCCGAGAAACACCGGCGCCGACGCCTTGACGCGCAGCGTCAACCCGCGCAGCGTGCCGTGCGTCAGGTGCATCGAAACCAGCGCGCTGCCGGCCAGCAGGAAGGTCAGCAGGTAGCCCAGATTGAGCTGGTAGTTGATCGACGCCACCAGCATCAGCACCAGCGTGAAGGCGAACGCGAGGCCCGCCTTGGTGGGCACGATGTAGATGTTGCCCTGGGTCAGCGTGTGCGTGTCGCTGACTGGCAACCGGTTTTCGAACCAGTCGCGGATGCGCTGCGCGATCATCGCGACCCTATGCGGCGCCTACGGCAAGGCCACGGACTCCAGCATCGCCCGCACCTGCTCGGAGCGCCCGCGGCCGGCGCCTGCCGCCGGCACCAGACGGTGCGCGATCGTCTGCGCGGCCACCGCCTGCAGGTCGTCAGGGGCCACGTAGTCGCGCCGCGTCATCAGGGCTCGGGCACGCGCCGCACGCAGCCAGGCGATGCCGGCACGCGGGCTCAAGCCCTCCTCGAACCATTGGCCCGAACGGGTGGCGTGGATCAGCGCCTGCAGATAGTCGAGCAGGGCGTCGGAGGCGTGCACGGCGCTCGCCAGCGCCTGCGCCGAGCTGAGCAGCTCGGGGGTCATCACCGGTTGCAGCTGCTCGATCGCACGGCGGCGATCCTCGCCGGCCAGCAGCGCGCGCTCCGACGCGCGGTCGGGATAGCCCAGCGTGATGCACATCAGGAAGCGGTCGAGCTGCGACTCCGGCAGCGGGTAGGTGCCGAGCTGGTCGACCGGGTTCTGCGTGGCGATCACGAAGAACGGCCTGGGCAGCGCGCGCGTCTCGTTCTCCACCGTGACCTGGTGCTCTTCCATCGCCTCGAGCAGCGCGCTTTGCGTCTTGGGCCCGGCGCGATTGATCTCGTCGGCCAGCAGCACCTGCGTGAACACCGGCCCCGCATGGAACACGAAGGCTTCCTTGCTGCGCTCGTAGACGCTGACCCCGACGAGATCCGACGGCATCAGATCGGCGGTGAACTGAACGCGCGAGAACTTCAGGCCCAGCGACACCGCCAGCGCGTGCGCCAGCGTGGTCTTGCCGACGCCCGGCACGTCCTCGATCAGCAGGTGTCCACCGGCCAGCAGGCAAGCGACGCAGTCCTCGATCTGCGACCGCTTGCCGACGATGATCGTGCTAATCTGGTCCACCAACGCCGAGAGTTGGCGCGTGACGTCGTTGCTGTCGGTCATGCGCGGCACCTTAACCGAAAAGTCCTGGGCCCTGAATGACGACACTTGTGTTCACCCACCCCGAGTGCCGTTTGCACGATATGGGTCGTGGCCACCCGGAGTGCGGCGAGCGGCTCGACGCCATCTCCGACCACCTGCGCGCAACCGGGCTCGACGCCGCGCTGACCTTCCGCGACGCGCCGCTCGTCGAGCGCGACGCGTTGTGCAGGGCGCACACGGCCGGCTTCGTGGCCGAACTCGACGCGGTGCTGTCCGAGTTGGAGGTTAGCGGCGAGCACCACGCCTTCGACCCCGACACCATCGCCGGCGGGCACACGCGGCGCGCCGCGCGCCGCGCGGCCGGCGCCGCGGTGGCGGCCACCGAGGCGGTGGTGCGCGGCGAGGTGCGCACCGCTTTCTGCTCGGTGCGCCCACCGGGCCATCATGCGACGCGCGACAGCGCGATGGGCTTCTGCTTCTACAACAACGTCGCGGTGGGAGCGCGCCATGCGCTCGATGTGCTGGGCCTGCAGCGGGTGGCCATCGTCGACTTCGACGTGCACCATGGCAACGGCACCGAGGACATCGTCGCGGGCGACGACCGCATCCTGATGGTGAGCTTCTTCCAGCATCCGCTGTATCCGGGCAGCGGCTCGGTGCCCAAGGGCACCAACATGGTCAACCTGCCGATCCGGCCCTACACCCGCGGCCCCGAGATCCGCGACCTGATCGAGGCCAACTGGATGCCGCGGCTCGAGGCGTTCGCGCCGCAGATGGTGTTCTTCTCGGCCGGCTTCGACGCCCATCGCGAAGACGAGTTGGGACAGCTCGGTCTGGTCGAGGCCGACTACGCCTGGATCACGCAGCGCATCAAGGAGGTCGCCGATCGTCACGCCGACGGTCGCATGGTTTCCTGCCTCGAGGGCGGCTACAACCTCGGCGCGCTGGCGCGCAGCGTGGCCACCCACCTGCGCGTGCTGGCCGAGGTCTAGTTGAGCTATTTCGACAGGCCCTGGCTGCGGCGCGCCGCAGCCCGGCACAGCGCCGCTGTCGAGGGCCTGCGGTGACGCACGCCGGCGAGACGCTGTCGCAGGTCTGGGCTGGGCTGACCCAGGCCAGCGCGCTGACCGAGGCCGCCGTGTTGGCGGCATGCCTGTTGCTGGCCTGGACGCTGGTGCGGCTGGCCCGCGGGCGCTCGCCATCGGGCATCTGGCTCGGCAGCCGTGCCATCGACGGCGTCGCGTTTCCGCTGCTGGCACTACTGCTGGTGGTGATCGCCCGCGCGGCGCTCGCGCGCTGGATTCCGATCGGCCTGCTGCGCCTGGCGGTGCCGATCCTGGCCAGCCTGGCGATCATCCGCACGCTGGCGCGCGTGCTCACTGCATCGTTCCCCGATTCCACGGCGGTGCAGACCCTGGCACGCACGCTGGCGTGGCTGGTGTGGCTGGGGCTCGCGCTGTGGGTCACCGACCTGCTGCCGATGCTGATCGACGCCATGGAGGAGGTGCGCTGGCGCATCGGTGGCAGCACTGTCTCGCTGCTGGCGATGACTCAAGGCGCTCTGACGGCGCTGGTCGCGCTGGTGGCGGTGCTGTGGCTATCGGCGCTGGTCGAGGCGCGTCTGATGCGCGCGAGCAGCGTCGACCTGTCGGTGCGCAAGATCGCCGCCAACGGGGCACGTGCGCTGTTGTGGCTGGTGGGCGCGCTGATCGCGCTGGGGGCGGCCGGCATTCCGCTGGCGGCGCTGTCGGTGCTCGGCGGAGCCATCGGCGTGGGCATCGGCCTCGGACTGCAGAAGCTCGCGGCCAACTACGTGTCGGGCTTCGTCATCCTGGCCGAACGCAGCCTGCGCATCGGCGACATCGTCAAGATCGACGGCTTCGAGGGCCGCATCACCGACATCTCTACCCGCTATACCGTGGTGCGGGCCGGCAACGGCCGCGAGTCGATCGTGCCCAACGAGATGATGACCACGCAGCGCGTCGAGAACGCCTCGTTCGCCGACCCGCGGGTGGTGGTGTCGACCATCGTGCAGGTGGCCTACGGCACCGACCTCGACGCGCTGATCCCGCATCTGAAGGCAGCCGTGCACGCAGTGCCGCGGGTGCTGGCCGATCCGCCGTGCGGCGTCAGCCTGTCGAGCTTCGCCGCCGATGGCCTCGAGTTGACGATCGGCTTCTGGATCGGAGACGTGGCCAGCGGGGAGGGCAACGTGCGCAGTGATGTCAACATCGCGGTGCTGCGCTGCCTGAACGAGCACGGCATCGAGATCCCGTTCCCGCAGCGGGTGGTGCGGCAGGCCTAACCGAGCAGTACAGCGGCCTCGGCCATCAAGCCGCGACGACCGGAATCTTGCCGATGCGCGTGCGCCACTCGCGCGGCCCGGTGTCGTGCACGCTGGTGCCGCCGGCGTCGACCGCGACCGTGACCGGCATGTCCTTGACTTCGAACTCGTAGATCGCTTCCATGCCGAGGTCGGCGAAGCCGACGACCTCGGCGGCCCTGATCGCCTTGGCTACCAGGTAGGCGGCACCGCCCACCGCCATCAGGTAGGCGCTGCCGTGCCTGCGGATCGCGTCGATCGCCACCGGACCGCGCTCGGCCTTGCCGATCATCGCGATCAGGCCCGTTTGCGCCAGCATCATTTCGGTGAACTTGTCCATCCGCGTCGAAGTGGTCGGACCGGCAGGGCCGACGACCTCGTCGCGCACCGGATCCACCGGCCCGACGTAGTAGATGACGCGGTTGGCGAAATCCACCGGCAGCTTCTCGCCTCTGGCCAGCATGTCCTGGATGCGCTTGTGGGCGGCGTCGCGGCCGGTCAGCATGCGACCCGACAGCAGCAGCGTGTCGCCGGGCTTCCAGCTCGCGACCTCGGCCTTGGTGAGCCCGTTCAGATCGACCTTGCGGCTCTTGTTGTAGTCGGGCGCCCAGTGCACGTCGGGCCACAGGTCGAGGCTCGGCGGCTCGAGGTACGCCGGGCCAGAGCCGTCGAGCACCAGGTGGGCGTGGCGCGTGGCCGCGCAGTTGGGGATCATCGCCACCGGCTTGCTCGCGGCGTGCGTCGGGTAGGTCTTGATCTTGACGTCGAGCACGGTGGTGAGGCCGCCCAGGCCCTGCGCCCCGATGCCCAGCGCGTTGACTTTTTCATACAGCTCGATGCGCAATTCCTCGAGCTTGTCGCGCGGCCCACGCTGCAGCAGCGCGGCCATGTCGATGTCGTCCATCAGCGCCTGCTTGGCCAGCAGCATCGCGCGCTCGGCCGTGCCGCCGACGCCGATGCCCAGCATGCCCGGCGGGCACCAGCCGGCGCCCATCGTCGGCACCGTCTTCAGCACCCAGTCGACCAGGTCGTCGCTGGGATTCATCATCACGAACTTGCTCTTGTTCTCGCTGCCGCCGCCCTTGGCGGCGACCGTGATGTCGACTTTGTCACCAGGCACCAGTTCCACGTGGAGCACCGCCGGTGTGTTGTCACGCGTGTTCCTGCGCTCGAACAGCGGGTCGTCGAGCAACGAGGGGCGCAGCTTGTTGTCGGGGTCGAGGTAGCCGCGGCGCACGCCTTCGTTGACGACGTCGTCGAGCGTGCCGGCGATGCCTTCGAAGCGCACATCGAGGCCGACCTTCAGGAACACGTTGACGATGCCGGTGTCCTGGCAGATCGGGCGCCGGCCCTCGGCACACAGGCGCGAGTTGGTGAGGATCTGCGCGATTGCGTCCTTGGCCGCGGCGCTGCGCTCGACCTCGTAGGCGCGGGCAAGGTGGCTGATGAAGTCGGCCGGGTGGTAGTAGCTGATGTACTGCAGCGCGGCGGCGATCGTCTCGATCAGATCGTCGGCGCGGACGATGGTGGGCATGGGCAGACTCTGGCTCGCGGGAGCGGTCAGTGTAGTCTTGGCGAAGAGCCTGCCAGCCCGCTGGGGCAAGGCTGCGCTGCACGGCCGCGGAGTCGCGCAGCGGACTCATGCATGAGGGGCGGAAACGAGGCACCACCCTGGAGCGAGGGCGGGCGGATTCCAGGGTCCGCGGTCACGATTCATTTGTCAGCAGACCCTAGTGGCGGGGGGAGGCCGCCTGTCGGTAGAGTAGGGCCTTCGCCGGCACGGCGCCTACCATCGCGCCGCGCGCGGCAGACCTCGAAACCGGCCGCGTTCCCACAGCAGGAGACCCCCATGAGCGAGCTTCGCGTCTACCCACCCCCCGCAGCCCTCGTGAAGGCCGCGACGATCTCCGGCATGCCGGCGTACCAGGCGCTGTGCCGCGAGGCCGAGGCCGACCACGCCGGGTTCTGGGCCCGGCTGGCGCGCGAGCACATCCAGTGGAAGACGCCGTTCACCAAGGCGCTCGACGAGAGCAAGGCGCCGTTCTACAAGTGGTTCGAGGACGGCACGCTGAACGCGTCGTACAACTGCCTGGACCAGCAGGTCGAACGCGGCCTCGGCGGCAAGACGGCCATCGTGTTCGAAGCCGACGACGGCGAGGTGACACGGATCACCTACTCGCAACTGCTCGAGCGCGTGAGCAAGCTGGCCAACGCGCTGCGCGCGCACGGCGTCAAGAAGGGTGACCGTGTCGTCATCTACATACCGATGTCGATCGAAGGCGTCTGCGCGATGCAGGCCTGCGCTCGCCTCGGCGCGACGCACTCGGTGGTGTTCGGCGGCTTCTCGGCGCAGAGCCTGCGCGACCGCATCGCCGACGCCGGAGCGGTGATGGTCATCACCGCCGACGAACAGATGCGCGGCGGCAAGCCGATCGGCCTGAAGAGCATCGTCGACGAAGCGCTGGCGATGGGTGGCTGCGACAGCATCAGGAACGTCATCGTCTACAAGCGCACCGGCGGCACGATCGCGTGGAACCCGGCGCGCGACAAGTGGCTGCATGAGGTGGTGGCCGGCCAGAGCGCGAGCTGCGAGCCCGAGTGGGTCGGCGCGGAGCATCCGTTGTTCCTGCTGTACACGTCGGGCTCCACCGGCAAGCCCAAGGGCGTTCAGCACAGCACCGGCGGCTACCTGCTGCAAGCCGCGGTGACCTGCAAGTGGGCATTCGACCTCAAGCCCGACGACCTGTTCTGGTGCACCGCCGACATCGGCTGGGTTACCGGCCACAGCTACATCGTCTACGGGCCACTGGCCTGCGGCGCCACCGAGGTGGTGTTCGAAGGCGTGCCGACGTATCCCGACGCCGGACGCTTCTGGAAGATGATCGAGACGCACAAGGTGACGGTGTTCTACACCGCGCCCACCGCGATCCGCTCGCTGATCAAGGCCGCCGAGACCAACCCGGCGGTGCACCCGAGGAACTACAAGCTCGATTCGTTGCGCATCCTTGGGTCGGTGGGCGAGCCGATCAATCCGGCCGCCTGGGAGTGGTACCACCAGAACGTCGGCGGAGGCCGCTGCCCGGTCGTCGACACTTGGTGGCAGACCGAAACCGGCGGCCTCATGATCACGCCGCTGCCCGGCGTGACACCGCTGGTGCCGGGTTCGTGCACGCTGCCGTTGCCCGGCATCGCCGCGGCGATCGTCGACGAGACCGGGGGCAACGTGTCCAACGGGCAGGGCGGCCTGCTGGTGATCAAGAAGCCGTGGCCGGGGATGATCCGTACCATCTGGGGCGACCCCGAGCGCTACAAGAAGAGCTACTACCCGCCCGAACTTAAAGGCTACTACCTGGCCGGCGACGGCGCCAGCCGCGACGCCGAGCGCGGCTACTTCACGATCACCGGCCGCGTCGACGACGTGCTCAACGTCTCGGGCCACCGCCTCGGCACGATGGAGGTCGAATCCGCGTTGGTCGCGCACACCGAGTTGGTAGCCGAGGCCGCAGTGGTCAGCCGCCCCGACGAGCTGACCGGCGAAGCGGTGTGCGCGTTCGTCGTGCTCAAGCGCGCGCGCCCGAGCGGCGACGAGGCGAAGAAGATCGCCAACGAGTTGCGCAACTGGGTGGCCAAGGAGATCGGGCCGATCGCCAAGCCCAAGGACATCCGCTTCGGCGACAACCTGCCCAAGACCCGCTCGGGCAAGATCATGCGCCGCCTGCTGCGCTCGATCGCCAAGGGCGAGCCCATCACCCAGGACACCAGCACACTGGAGAACCCGGCCATCCTCGATCAGTTGGCGCAGTCCAACTGATCGACGCCGCCGCCTCCAGCGGCACGGTGAGTGGCGCAGCCGCGTTGGCCGGGGTCGGGGCGCACTCATGTCGCGAAGCGACGTGATGAGCGCACCAAAATCCAGCCATCTTGGATCAGTTGGCGCAGTCCAACTGATCCAAGGCCCGCAAGGCAAAGGCCCCGCAACGCGGGGCCTTTTTCACGAATCGAGCGCGAAAGACTACTTCAGCGAAAGGATCCAGGTCGCGAGCTGCTTGGCCTCGTCGGCATTGACCTGCGGGTTGGCCGGCATCGGGATCTGACCCCACACGCCACTGCCACCCTTCTGGATCTTCAGCGCCAGCTTGTCCACGGCGTCCTTCTGGCCGGCGTACTTCTTGGCGACGTCCTTGTAGGAAGGGCCGACCAGCTTCTTGTCCTCCTGGTGGCAGGCCAGACAGTTCTTCTTCTCGGCCAGCGCATGCTGGGCAAACGCGGCCGGAGCTGCAACGGCAACAATCGTCGCGAGGACGAGCTTTTTCATGATTTCCTTTCTGCGGGTTCGAAGGGCTCGGATTACAGTCGTCTGAACGGGATTCTAGGTCGTCCGGTTGACCCACTCCGGATTGACCCCCCAGCCGGAGACGGGTATGTGGTTCGTGGTGATCGGCTGTGCGCTGCTGACGATGAAGATGACCGAGTTCGGCTTCGCGGCCGATTGGTCGTGGGGCTGGATCCTGCTGCCGTTCGGCCTCGCCATCGCGTGGTGGACGTTCGCCGATGCGAGTGGCCTGACGAGGCAGCGCGAGATGGACAAGCTCGACGAGCGCAAGCAGGAGCGACGTCGTCGTCACATGGATGCGCTGGGTCTCAACTGGAGGCGCGCGCGCCGCGTCACGATCATCAGGGAGAACCGCAAAGTCGAGCCGCCGCCGATGGCCCCGGTGAAGAAGTCCGAGGAGGAGCGCCACAACCGCGATGTGATCACGGCGTTCCTGCCCAGCCGCCAGGAATTGCCACCAACCCGGCCAGCCGACGACCAGGCCTGACGCTCAGCGCTCGTCGTAGCGATCGAGCACCGCGCCGGCGCTCGCGCTCGACGCGTTCTTCCAAAACTTCGCCAGCACGCCGCGCGTGTAGCGCGGCGCCGGCGTCCGCCACGCGCCGCGGCGCTTGACAATTTCTGCGTCGTCGACGTTGAGCTGCAGCAGCAGCCGATGCGCATCGATGGTGATCGAGTCGCCCTCGCGCACCAGTGCGATCAGCCCACCTGCATAGGCCTCGGGTGCGACGTGGCCGACCACCATGCCCCAGGTGCCGCCCGAGAAGCGGCCGTCGGTGATCAGGCCCACCGTTTCGCCGAGCCCCTGGCCGATCAGCGCGCTGGTCGGCGCCAGCATCTCGGGCATCCCCGGGCCACCGCGCGGGCCGAGGTAGCGCAGCACCATCACGTCGCCGGCCTTGATCTGGCCGGCCATGATCGCGGCCAGCGCCGACTGCTCGTCGTCGAACACCCGCGCCGGCCCGGTGATCACCGGATTCTTCAGCCCGGTGATCTTGGCGACGGATCCTTCGGGCGACAGGTTCCCCTTCAGGATCGCCAGGTGGCCTTGCGCGTACATCGGCTCGCCGATCGGGCGGATCACCTGCTGGTCCTTGCGAGGCACATCGGGCACGTCGGCCAAGGTCTGCGCGATCGTCTGGCCGGTGATCGTCATGCATTCGCCGTGCAGCAGCCCGGCCTTCAACAGCACCTTCATCACCTGCGGGATGCCACCGGCACGGTGCAGGTCGATCGCCATGAAACGGCCGCTTGGCTTGAGATCGCACAGCACCGGCACCTTCTTGCGCATGCGTTCGAAGTCGTCGATCGTCCACGGCACGCCGGCGGCGTGCGCGATGGCCAGGAAGTGCAGCACCGCATTGGTCGAGCCGCCGATGGCCATGATCACCGCCACCGCGTTCTCGATCGACTGCTTGGTGACGATGTCGCGCGGTTTCAGATCCTTCCTGACGGCCTCGACGAGGACGGTCGCGGCACGCCGCGCGCTGCCGACGATCTCGTCCTCGACGTTGGCCATCGTCGACGAGTAGGGCAGGCTCATGCCCAGCGCCTCGAAGGCCGAACTCATCGTGTTGGCGGTGTACATGCCGCCGCACGAGCCGTTGCCGGGAATCGCGCGCCGTTCGATCTGGCAGAAGTCTTCCTCGTTCATCCGGCCGGCGGAGAACTGCCCGACCGCCTCAAACACGCTGACGATGCTGAGGTCCTGCCCCTTGTACCGGCCCGGCAGGATGGTGCCGCCGTACACGTACACCGCCGGCACGTTGGCGCGCAGCATGCCCATCATGCCGCCGGGCATGTTCTTGTCGCAGCCGCCGATCACCAGCACGCCGTCCATCCACTGGCCGCCGACGCAGGTCTCGACGCAATCGGCGATCACCTCGCGCGACACCAGCGAGTACTTCATGCCCTCGGTGCCCATCGCCATGCCGTCGCTGATGGTGGGCGTGCCGAACACCTGCGCGTTGGCGCCGGCCTGCTCGAGCGCGTCGATAGCCGCATCGGCGAGCCGCTGCAGCCCCGAGTTGCACGGCGTGATCGTCGAATGCCCGTTGGCCACGCCGATCATCGGCTTGGCGAAGTCCTCGGCTTCGTAGCCCATCGCGTAGTACATCGAACGGTTGGGCGCGCGGGCCGCGCCTTCGGTGATGTTCCTGGATCGTCGATTCATGCTGCTCATGGCTGTTTTCCGTTGCGTTGATTGGGGCGCGCCTGCGCGAGCACGTATCGTAGCGTCGGCGCCATCCCCGGGGCTCGCCATGGATTGCGGCGACAATCGCCCAGTCTCTCTTGCAGGACCCCACGCCCGATGCTCGTGCATCCGCAGATCGACCCGGTGGCGATCGACCTCTCGCGCTTCGGCATTCCGATCGCCGTGCACTGGTACGGCATCACCTACCTCGTCGCGTTCGCGCTCTTTCTCTGGCTCGCACGCGTGCGCGCGGCGCGGCCTCCGTTTCGCGACAGCGGCTGGACCAAGCGCGACATCGAGGACCTCCTCTTCTACGGCGTGCTCGGCGTGGTGATCGGTGGCCGGATCGGCTACGTGCTGTTCTACAAGCCAGGCTACTACGCGGCGCATCCGCTCGAGGTGTTCGCGGTCTGGAAAGGCGGCATGTCGTTCCACGGCGGCCTGCTCGGCGTGATCGGCGCGATGTGGCTGTTCGGCCGCCTGCGCGGCCGGCCTTTCCTGCAGGTGTCAGATCTGGTGGCACCGTGCGTCCCCACCGGCCTGGCGGCGGGGCGCATCGGCAACTTCATCAACGGCGAGCTGTGGGGGCGCCCTGCAGACCCGTCGCTGCCGTGGGCGATGGTGTTCCCGCAGTCGGGCGGCTCGGTGCCACGGCATCCGTCGCAGCTGTACGAGTTCGGTCTCGAAGGCCTGCTGCTGTTCGCGCTACTGTGGTGGTTCGCGTGGCGACCGCGACCGCTGGGTCAGGTGTCCGGCGCGTTCCTGGTCGGCTACGGCGTGCTGCGCTTCATCGCCGAGTACTTCCGCGAGCCCGACTCGTTTCTCGGTCTGCAGGCGCTCGGCCTGTCGCGCGGGCAGTGGTTGTGCGTGCCGATGGTGCTGGCCGGCGCAGCCCTGATGGTATGGGCCGCGCGCCGCGGGCAGGCCCGGCGATGAGTCGGCTCGTCTTTCTCGACACCGAGACCACCGGCCTGTCGCACGAGAACGGCGACCGCATCATCGAGATCGGCTGCATCGAGATGGTGAGCCGGCGGCTCACCGGACGCCATGTGCACTTCTACGTGAATCCACAGCGCCCCAGCAGCGACGACGCCTTGAAGGTGCACGGCATCACCGACGACTTCCTCGCCGACAAGCCGCTGTTCGCGGCGGTGGCCGACGAGTTGGTCGCATTCTTCGAGGGCGCCGAGGTGGTGGCGCACAACGCACCGTTCGATGTCGGCTTCATCGATGCCGAACTGCGGCGACTGGGCCGGCCATCGTTTCTCGGCTGCATCGGCAAGGTCACCGATTCGCTGGCGATGGCGCGCGAGCTGTACCCCGGCAAGGCCAATTCGCTCGATGCGCTGTGCCGGCGGCTCGAGATCGACAACACGCAGCGCACGCTGCACGGCGCGCTGCTCGACGCCGGCCTCTTGGCCGAGGCGTACCTGCGCATGACGCGCGGCCAGGATTCGCTGGTGATCGACATGGCACACGGTGCAGGCGGCCACGCGCACGACGCTCACGCCATCGACCTGTCGGGGCTCGATCTGCCGCTGATCGAACCTACCGCGGCGGAGCTGCTGGCCCATGCGGCGGTGCTCGAAGACCTCGACAAGGCCAGCGGTGGACGCACGGTGTGGCGCGAGCGCGTGGCATAATTCGCGCCCCTTGCAGGGCGGTTAGCTCAGGGGTAGAGCGCGTCGTTCACACCGACGAGGTCGCAGGTTCGAAACCTGCACCGCCCACCACTCGCGACAGTCGTCTTCAGCTCGGTACCGGCAACGGCAGCTCCATTGGCTGCGCCGACCACGATGCCTGCGGGTCGACCTTGCCGCGGTCGAACCAGAACTCGTCGACCAGCCTCCGAACTCGGTTGAGCGGCCTCACCTCGCCCGGGTCGCGCGCGACGCCGCGCGACAACTGCGTGCGGCCGGCGAAATGGCCGCTCTCGAAGATGTCGGGGGCCTGGAAGCGCACGCCGCTGCGGGCGAAGAAATCCAGCCACACGGCCGATTGGGCCTTGGTGCGACTCGCGCGTGCCGGGAAACGCCTTGGCGTCCCAGAAGACGACCCACGACTTCGGCACCGTCTGCGCGTTGTACGCCTGCGTGTTGTAGCCCAGCACGTCGCTGTAGGTCGACATGCCGACCTGATAAGCCGTCTTGGCGCTCGGTTCGATGTCGTCCGGATCAGTGAACTTGAAGTCCTTGTAGGGGATCGGCACCAGCGCGCCCGCTGGCCGTTCTGGAACACGACCGCCGCAAGAGCCGATTTTCAAGCGGGCGAAGACTTCATCCGTCAGAGCGCGCGTCAGGCTAACCCAGTAACTGCGCCACGGAGCGCATCGGTACGAACAGACGGCTCGGCTGGGTCTGCAGAGGAATGAAACCGTAGTGCCTGTAGAACGACACGGCGTTCTCGTCCATGGCATCGACGACCACCGCCATCGCGGCGATCTGGTCGGCATGAGCCAGGCTGCGGTGCAGGGCATCCAGAAGCAGATGCTCCCCGAGCCCCTGGCCCTTGGTGGACTCATCTACCGCGAGCCGTCCCAGTAGCGTGACTGGCAATTGCGGGTAGCGGGGCAGCTTGCGGGCCAGTTGGTCTGGCAGGTCGGCAAGGGTCAGCACCGAGGCCGACAGGGTGTAGTAGCCGAGAACGCGCGTGTCGGACGGGTAAGCGGCGACGAAAGGCGCGGCGACTCGCTTGTCCGCATCTTGCCGGGCCCGCTGCTTCAAGTATCGGTCGAGCGCCTCCGCGCCACTGTGGAAGGCCGTTCGGTCGTGCTTTCGACCCAGAGGCTCGACCGTGATGCGGGTCAAGTCCACCGGCTATGCGCCGGTGCGTTGGCGGTAGGCCTTGGCCGCGCGCTTGAGGCGCGCGTTCGGCTCTGGCGGGTGCAGCAGGGCTTGCACGAAGTTCAACTGCTCTTCGCGCGACAGGCGGATCGACTCGTGCTCGGCGATCACCCGGCGCGCCGCATCTTGCGCGCTGGCGACGACGAACTCGCTCAGCGTGCGGCCGGAAAGTGCCGCCGCTTGCTGAAGCAGATTTTTCTGCGCCGCAGACACGCGGGCTTCGAGCCGGGCATCGCGCGTGGCGTCGGGAATGTCGTGGCTGGCCATAGTCGTCTCCTGCCGGCAATGTACGGCAAATGTCCGTACGCGGCAAGTGCATGAGCAAGCGCCGCGCCCCGGGATCGAGGACGGGCAAGCTGGCACAGCGAGTCCTTGACGTGCGCGCGGCGTCAACACGCTCCGGCGGGCAGAACCTGGGCCTGTCAGGGCCCTGTTCGGTCTGCCGTTACGCGGCACGCATGCGTGGCATCCGGCTCGGTCTGGTGGCCTGCCCGGAGGGACTCGAACCCCCGGCCTGCTGCTTAGAAGGCAGCTGCTCTATCCAGCTGAGCTACGGGCAGCCGTTGGGCAACGATTCTGCCGCACCACGCACCGCTGCAACCGGCGCGCTCAGTGGCGTTGGTACTGCTCGGCGCCGAACAACACGGCGCGCGCCTTGTCGTCGACCAGCGGGCGGCGCCGGTCGGCGAGCACTTCGACGCCGCGCATCACCGCGGGCCGCGCCGCGATCTCATCGAACCAGCCCTTCAGATGCGGGAATTCACTCCAGTCGATGCCCTGGTTCTTCCAGCTGCGCAGCCACGGGAAGATCGCGATGTCGGCGATCGAGTAGTCGTCGCCGGCGATGTAGCGCGACTTCGCCAGCCGATCGTTCATCACGCGGTACAGCCGGCGGGCCTCGTTGGTGTAGCGGTCGATCGCATAGCCGATCTTCTCGGGCGCGTAGATGCGGAAGTGATGCGCCTGCCCGAGCATCGGGCCGACGCTGCCCATCTGGAACATCAACCACTGCAGCACGCCATAGCGCCCGCGCGTGTCCGGCGGCAGGAAGCGGCTGGTCTTGCCGGCCAGATACAGCAGGATCGCACCCGACTCGAACAGCGAGATCGGCTTGCCGTCGGGGCCGTCGGGGTCGGTGATCGCAGGGATCTTGTTGTTCGGGCTGATCGCCAGGAACTCCGGCTTGAACTGATCGCCGGCACCGATGTCCACCGGTGTGACGTGATAGGGCAGCGCGCACTCCTCGAGCATGATGTGCACCTTGTGCCCGTTGGGCGTGGCCCAGGAATACACTTCGATCATCGCCGTCCCTGCTGTCGTTGCCGCGCCCACTCTACCCCATGCTCGCGTTCATCAAGCGCTGGTGGGCCGCGTCGCCGAGGCCGGGCCTGCAGGGCATCGAGCAATGGGTGCGCGAGCGCCAGGCGCAGTGGCGCCGCGTGCACGACGACGGCGGCTTCGTCATCGACGGTGCGCACGGCAGCGTGCCCTGGCGCATCGAGTGGGGACAGTCGCACCGCCCCTACATCGCCGGCACTGAATTGCGCTTCATCGCCGAGCTGGGCCTGCACCGTGACCTGCAGGTCATGGTGCTCAACCGCGCCCTGATGCTGACCTCGGAGGCGCGGGTCTACGACGAATACGTGCAGGGCGTGCAGACCCGCGTCGACACGCAGACGCCCACCGAGATCCGCTGGCTGGTGATGCACACCAAGCTCACCGCCGGGGAGTTGGGCCGCCTCGGGCTGCGCTTCGGCGGCGTGGCCAGCGTCAAGCCCTGGTTGCTGGCGTGGCTGGCGGGCCCGCTGTCCGATGCGCTTCTCGATGCGGCGCGCGAATTGCGCGAGAGCGATGTCTTCGTGCTGTCGATCGTGCGCGGGCGCCTGGGCATGCGCCTGGGCATGCCCGATCCGCGTCCGGAGCGCATCGAGAGGTGGCTCGGCCTGTTCGAGGTGGCGATCGACGAGGCGCGCCGCGTCGCCGGTGAATGGCGCGACTCGGCCCTGCCGGCAGCATCGACGCGGCCGTCGGTTTGGCCGCGCGATGCGGCGGGCGACGTCGGGTAGCGTCAGGTCGGCGCCGGGTGGCGACCGAGCTCGATCTTGGCAACCGCGTTGCGGTGAACCTCGTCGGGGCCGTCGGCGAAGCGCAATGTGCGCGACAGCGCGTAGAAGTACGCGAGCGGGAAGTCCTCGCTGACGCCGCCGCCGCCGTGCACCTGGATCGCCCAGTCGATCACGCGGCCGGCCATGTTGGGCGCCACCACCTTGATCATCGCGATCTCGGCCTTGGCGGCCTTGTTACCGGCGACGTCCATTATCCAAGCCGCTTTCAACGTCAGCAGCCGCGCCTGTTCGATCAGGCAGCGCGCCTCGGCGATGCGCTCCTGCGTCACGGTCTGCTGCGCCACCGTCTTGCCGAATGCCACCCGCTTCAGCGCGCGCTGGCACATCAGCTCGAGCGACCGCTCGGCCAGGCCGATCAGCCGCATGCAGTGGTGGATGCGCCCGGGACCGAGGCGCCCCTGCGCGATCTCGAAGCCCCGGCCCTCGCCGAGCAGCATGTTCGACGCAGGCACGGTCACGTCCTTGAAGTCGACTTCCATGTGGCCGTGCGGCGCATCGTCGAAGCCGAACACCGACAGCGGGCGCATCACGGTGACACCCTTGGCGTCGACCGGCACCAGGATCATCGACTGCTGCGAGTGCCGCGGCGCCGAGGGGTCGGTCTTGCCCATGAAGATCATGACCTTGCAGCGCGGATCGCCCGCGCCCGAGGTCCACCACTTGCGGCCGTTGATCACGTACTGCTCGCCGCGGCGCTCGATGCGCGCCTCGATGTTGGTGGCGTCCGAGGAGGCCACCGCCGGCTCGGTCATCGCGAAGGCACTGCGGATCTCGCCGGCCAGCAGCGGCTGCAGCCATTGCTGTTGTTGCTGCTTGGTGCCGTAGCGCACCAGCACCTCCATGTTGCCGGTGTCGGGCGCCGAGCAGTTGAAGACTTCGCTCGCCCACGGCACGCGGCCCATGATCTCGGCCAGCGGCGCGTACTCCTGGTTGCTCAGCCCTGCGCCGAACTCGCTGTCGGGCAGGAACAGATTCCACAGCCCCGCGGCGCGCGCCTTGGGCTTGAGCGCCTCGATGGTCTGCAGCGGCGTCCAGCGCTTGCCGGCCTCGGTGTTGGCGCGCAACTCCTGCGCGTAACGCGCCTCGGCCGGATAGACGTGCTGCTGCATGAACGCGCTGAGCCGGGCCTGCAAGTCCTGCGTCCTGGGGCTGTAGCCGAAATCCATGACGGTCTCCTCGTGGTGATGGCTTCGAAGTGTGGCTCGTGAGTCAGCCGCGCTGCGCCTGCGCCCAGCCCATGCGCGCCAAGGCCTCGGTGGCGTCGCCGGTAGCTCGCGCCTGAATGCTGGCGGCCGTGCCGTCAGCGGCGCGCTTGGCGATGCCCTGCGTGATCGCGGCAAGGCGGAACAGGTTGTACGCCAGATAGAAGCTCCAGTCGACCATCACAGCGTCCGCGTCGCCGCGGCCGGTGCGCTCGCAATAGCGGGCCACGTACTCGCGCTCGCCGGGGATGCCCAGCGCCGCGAGGTCGAGCCCGCCGATGCCGCGAAACACCCCGGGCTCGATGTGCCACGCCATGCAGTGGTAGCTGAAGTCGGCCAGCGGGTGACCGAGCGTCGAGAGCTCCCAGTCGAGCACGGCCGCGATGCGCGGCTCGCTGGCGTGGAAGATCAGGTTGTCGAGCCGGAAGTCGCCGTGCACGATCGACACCTGGGATTCGTCGAGCGCCGAGCGCGGCAGGTGCGAGGGCAGCCAGTCGATCAAGCGGTCCATCTCGGGGATCGGCTGCAGCGCCGACATCCGGTACTGCTTGGTCCAGCGCGCGATCTGGCGCACGAAATAATTGCCCGGCTTGCCGTAGTCGGCCAGACCGATCTGCGCCGGGTTCACGCTGTGCAGCGCGGCGATCACGCGGTTCATCTCGTCGTAGACCGCGCCGCGCTGGGCGGGCGTGAACCCCGGCAGCGACTGCTCCCACAGCACCCGCCCGTCGACGAGCTGCATCACGTAGAAGGCGCGGCCGATCACCGATTCGTCCTCGCACAGCAGGTGCATGTGCGGCACCGGCACCGCGGTGTCTGCCAGCGCGCGCATGACGCGGAACTCGCGCTCGATCGCGTGGGCCGACGGCAGCAGCTTGGCCGCCGGGCCCGGTTTGCTGCGCATCACGTAGGTCTGGTGCGGGGTCATGAGCTTGTAGGTCGGGTTGGACTGGCCGCCCTTGAACTGCTCGACCGTCAGCGGCCCGACAAAGCCCGCCAACTCACGGCCCAGATAGCGCTCGAGTGCCGCGGCGTCGAAGGCGTGCCGTGCCGACACCGCCTGCGTGCCGATGAAGTGATCCGTGGATTCCATGCTCGATTTCCTCAGCGTTCGGCGATCGCCAACAGCTTGTCGCGCGACAGCACCATCAGGCGCGTCGGCTCGACGCGCACCGCGCCCTGGCGTTCGAAGCCCTTGAGCTCCTGGTTGACGCGTTGGCGCGATGCGCCCAGCAGTTGCGCGAGGTCTTCCTGCGCTAGCTGCAGCGCGATGCGGATCTCGCTGCCGTGCGCGACGCCGTAGCTCTTGACCAGCAGCAGGATCTGCTTGGCCAGCCGCGCACCGAGGGGGCGGCTGTTCAGGTCCTCGATCAGGTTGAACATCAGCCGCAGCCGCCGGCAGTTCAACCGCAGCAGCGCGTCGTACAACTCGACGTGCCTGGCCAGCAACTCCTTGAAGTCGGCCTTGCGCACGACCAGCAGCGTGGTCCCGCCGTGCGCACTCGAGTCATGAGTGCGCGGCAAGCCGTCGAAGAGAGCGATGTCGCCGAACCAGGTGCCCGGCTCGACATAGGTCAGCACCACCTGCTTGCCCGACAGCGTGACGTTGGATACACGCACCGCCCCGCGCGCGACGCCGCACCATTGCTCGGCCGGTCCGCCGCGCGTTCCCAGCCGGGCGCCATCGGCATAGCGCTTGATCACCGCGCGGTCGAGGATCTCGCTGCGCAGCCCCGACGACAGGCGCGCGAACCAGGCACCGGATTCGATGTGCTTCAGTTCCTCGCTGCTCAAGGCTGGCATGCGCATGGGGTGGACGCGGCCGCGGCGCGCTGCGCCGGAAGCCGTATTGTCCATGACTCGATGCCGCGCTCGCGCAGACTTCAGGCAGCGCGTCAATGCCGCTTCACTGGAATCGAGGCGGGCGCTTCTCGAAGAACGCGCGCAACCCTTCGGCAGCGTTGTCGTGCCGCAGATTCGGCACGAACTGCTCGCGCTCCGCGTGCAGCTGATCGACCAGCGTGCGCGTACGAGCGTGGTGAACCAGCGCCTTGGCGCTGGCCAGCGCATTGCTCGCCATGCGAGCGAGGCGCTCCACCCAAGCCAGCGCCTCGTGCCGCGCCTGACCATCGTCGCACACCGCGTTGACCAGGCCCCAGGTATGCCATTGCTGCGCGGTGGTTGGCTCGGGTAGCCACACCAGCTGCAGCGCCAGCGCGCGCGGCAACGCCTGCGCGAGGTGGAACGTGCCGCCGCCGTCGGGCGACAGGCCGGCGCGGCCGTACGACATCGTGAAGCGCGCGCCGGCGGCGGCGATCACCAGATCGCACGCCAGCACCAGCGAGCAGCCACCGCCGGCCGCATGCCCTTCGACCGCGGCGATCACCGGCTTGGGACAATCGCGAATCGCGAGCACGAAGGCGTGGAAGCGGTCGATGCTTGCACGCATGGTGTCGGCGGGGCCTTCGCGAGACGCCGCCAGGCGCTGCAGGTCGCCGCCGGCGCAGAAGTGCGCGCCATCGCCGCGCAACACCACCGCGCGCACGCCGGCATCGGTGGCCGCGGCGTGCAACGCGCGGGTGCCGGCTTCGTACACCTGCGGCGACAGCGTGTTGCGTGTGGCCGGGTCGCTGATCGTCAGCACCAGCGCGGTCCCTGCGCGCTCGCTCAGCAGCTCGGAACCCATCGCTCGCAGCCCTCCAGCGCAACGTGACGCACAACAGAGAAGATTCTCTCACCCAGGGCGCCCGCCCGGGGCGCGAGACGACGGTCAGCGAGGGCCTTCATGCTAGAGTCCCGCGCGTCATTTCGACTGCGACGCAGCGCCTCAGATCCGACGTTCCAGCGCCCACTGCATGAATGCTCGCCGCATCGTCCTGGTGGGCTCGCTGGCATTCGCCGCGAGCATGGCTGCACATGCCCTGGGCATCGTGGGCGCGCCATCCAACGCGACGCTGGGCGCGCCGCTGAACTTCCCGATCAAGGTCCGCGTGACCGATGACGAATCGCTGAACTCGACCTGCGTCACCGCCGAGGCCTTTCAGGGCGATCAGCGAATCCCACCGTCGTCGCTGCGCACCAGCATCGAGCAGGGCAGCATTCCCGACGAGCGGGTGGTGCGCGTCTACACCACGGTGGCGATCGACGAGCCGGTGATCACGGTCACGCTGACGCTGGGCTGCGCGGGCCGGTTCGAACGGCGCTTCACGTTGTTCGCCGATCCGCCGCTGGTCACGGTGGCTGCGGCGCCCGGGGCCGCGGCGCCGTCGACCACGGAGCCGCCGGTCGCGGCAACGCCAGCGCGCCGCGAGGCTGCCGCGTCGGCGCCGCCCGCTGACGCCGGCACGGCGCCCGGCGCCGGCAGCGCAGAAGCCGCCGCGGCAACGAGTCAGCCTCAGCGTCCGCCGCGCCCGACAGTCGGCCATCCGCCTGCACGCGCTGCGGCGCCGCGGGCGCCCCCGCGGCGGCCCGCACCACGCGCGGTGGCTGCCGCACCTGCAGTGCCCGAGGCGCCCACCGCCGCGGCAGGCGCCCGAGGCGGCGTCGTGCCCGCACGGGCGCCTGCGGCATCCGGCCCGCGCCTGCAGTTGGACCCGCTGGAGCCGATCGCTCGTGGCAGCGCGGCCGCATCGGCCGCTGCCGCGGTGCAGGAAGCCCAGCTGCGCGTGGCGGCGATGGCGGCCAGTGCGGCGATCGCCGAGCAGGCCGCCGGCGCGGCGATGGCCAGCGCCGCGGCGGCGGCGGAACGGTTGCATGCGCTCGAACAAGGGGTCGAGAAGCTGCGTGCCGATGCCCAGCGCGACCGCGAGCAGGCCGCCGCGATCCGCTCGCAGCTCGCGCGCGCCGAGAATGCGGGTCGCATGACGCCGTGGCTCGCGGTCGCTCTCGCGCTGCTGGCCGCGCTGGCGCTGTGGCTGTGGCTGCGTGTGCGGCGATTGCAGCGCGAGCGCGAGGCAGCGTGGTGGGCGGCCACCCGTGCCGCGGCCAGGCCGCCGCCCAACCCACCGACGTTGCATCCGATGACGCTGCCGCCACAGGCCGCGCCGCCGCCGCTGGTCAAGCCCGAGGCCACGGTCACGGTGAGGCCGGCGACGCCGGCGAAGCCCGCGTTCCGCGATTCGCTGTTCGCGTTTCAGCAGGAGCCGCGCGACGTCTCGATCGAGGAACTGATCGACCTCGAGCAACAGGCCGAATTCTTCGTCGTGCTCGGGCAGGACGAGGCGGCGATCGACCTGCTGATGGGACACATCCGCAGCAGCGGCGGCACCAGCCCGCTGCCGTACCTGAAGCTGCTCGAGATCTATCGTCGGCAGGGCGACCGCGAGTCGTACGAGCGCACGCGCGAGCGCTTCAACCACCGCTTCAACGCCTACGCCCCGGATTGGGACTCCGATCTGCAGCATGGCCGCTCGCTCGACGAGTATCCCGCCGTGACGCAGCGCCTGGTGGCGCGCTGGCGCGAGCCGCTCGACGCGATGGCCGAACTCGAGGCGCTGATGTTCCGCCGCGACGGCGGCGAGCTGTTCGAGCTGCCGGCGTACCGCGAGGTGCTGTTCCTGTACTCGATGGCGCGCGATCTGCTCGATCATCAAGGCGGTCCGCCGACCGCCATCGACGTGCTGCTGCCGCTGGGTGACCGCAGCGCCGAATTCGAACCGACCACCGCGCGGCCACACCTGTTCACGTCGACCGGGCTGGCCGAGCTGAGCCGCGAGTCGTCGATCGAATCGCTGCAGCCGTCGCCGCGCGCCACCGAGAGCGGGCCCGAGAGCCTCTACGGCTCGGTCGATGTCGACCTGACCAAGCCGCTGCCCATGGACGAGGACACCCAGGTCTTCCGCCGCGACGACGACCAGCGCAGCGACTTCCTCGACCTGCCGCCGCACAAGCCGAAGTAGCGCCCTCGGCCGCTACAGGCGCGCAAGCCGTTCGAGCGCCGAGTTCAGCGTTTCGTCGCGCTTGGCGAAGCAGAACCGCGCCATCCGCTGGTTGCGGCCGTCTTCGTAGAACGGCGCCAGAGGGATCGCCGCCACGCCGACCTCGGTGGTGAGCCAGCGGCAGAACTCCTCTTCGCCGCGCTCGCTGATCGCCGAGTAGTCGACGCACTGGAAGTAGCTGCCCTGGCTGGGCAGCAGGCGCAGTCGCGTGCGCGCCAGGCCGTGCCGGAAGAGGTCGCGCTTGCGCTGGTAGAACGCCGCGAGTTCGAGGTAGGGCTTGGGGTCGGCCATGTAGCTCGCCAGGCCGTGCTGTACCGGTGTGTTGACGGTGAACACGTTGAACTGGTGGACTTTGCGGAACTCCGCCGACAGCGCGCGCGGCGCGGCCACGTAGCCCACCTTCCAGCCGGTGACGTGATAGGTCTTGCCGAAGCTCGACACCACGAACGCGCGCGCCGCCAGCTCGGGGTGGCTGCATGCGCTGGCGTGCGCGGCGCCGTCGTACACCATGTGCTCGTACACCTCGTCGGCGATCAGCAGCACGTCGGTGGGCCGCAGCAGCGCGGCCAGGGCGTCGAGGTCGGCGCGCGTCCACACGGTGGCGCTCGGGTTGTGCGGCGTGTTGACGAGGATCGCGCGCGTGCGCGGCGTGATCGCGGCGGCGATGGCGGCGAAGTCGGGCCTGAACGTGCCCGCAGTGAGCGCCACGCGCACGACCCGGCCCCCGGCCAGCTCGATGTTGGGAACGTAGCTGTCGTAGCTCGGCTCGAGCACGACCACCTCGTCGCCCGGATGCACAACGGCGAGGATCGCGGTCAGGATCGCCTGCGTCGCGCCGGCAGTGACGGTGATCTCGTCGCCGGGGTCGTAGGCGTGGCCATAAAGGGCGTCGATCTTGCCCGCGATCGCCTCGCGCAGCGCCGGCACGCCGGCCATCGGCGGGTACTGATTCATGCCCGAGCGCATCGCCTGGGTCACTGCGTCGACGAGTGCGGGATCGCAGTCGAAATCCGGAAAACCCTGACCGAGGTTGACGGCACCGTGTTGCGTGGCCAACGCCGACATCACCGTGAAGATGGTGGTACCCACCTGGGGCAGGCGGCTGGCGACGGCAGGGGTGCGCGCGGTGAGGGCGTTCATGCGGGGCGATGTCGGGTTGCAGTGCGGGTCAGAGATCGTAGTCGACGCCGACGCCGCTCATCGCGCGCTGGATCAGCGCGCGCGTCAGGCGATCCGACAGCAACTCGGCAAAGCTCAGCACGAACTGCCGCAGGTACGCGCCGCGCTTGAACGCCACGCGCGTCAGGTTGCTGCCGAACAGGTGCCCGGCACGATGCCATGCCAGATCGCCGCCGGCGGGGTCGTCGCGCACCGCCATCTCCGCGACGATGCCGATGCCCATGCCGAGCCGCACGTAGGTCTTGATGACATCCGAGTCGATCGCCTCGAGCGCCACCAGCGGCTTCAGCCGCGCCCGCGCGAATGCGGCGTCGATGCGCGAGCGGCCGGTGAACGTGGAGTGGTAGGTGACGAGCGGTTCGGCCGCGACCTGCTCGATCGTCGGCCGCTCGACTCCGGCCAGCGGATGCCCGGCCGGCACCACGATCACGTGCTGCCATTCGTAGCACGGCAGCGAGACGAGGCCCTCGACGTCGGCCAGCGACTCGGTGGCCAGCGCGATCTCGGCGGAGTCGTCCTGCAGCATGCGCGCCACCTGTGCCGGAGTGCCTTGGTGCAGCACCACCTGCACCTTCGGAAAGCGCTTGCGCAGCGCCGCCACCGGCTCGGGCAGGAAGTAGCGCGCCTGCGTGTGCGTGGTGGCGATCGACAGCGTGCCCGCGTCCTGCTTGGAGTACTCCTCGCCGATGCGCTTGAGGTTGGCCACTTCGCCCATGATCACCTCCACCGCCTTGAGCACCAGTTGCCCGGGCTCGGTGATGCGGCGCAGCCGCTTGCCGTGGCGCGCGAAGATCTCGACGCCGAGTTCCTCCTCCAGCTCGATGATCGCCTTGCTGATGCCCGGCTGCGAGGTATACAGCGCCTTCGCGGTCTCGGTGAGGTTCAGGTTGCGGCGTGCGGCCTCCTGGACGAAGCGGAACTGGTGCAGATTCATGGCCTCGGGGCGGGTGCGGCGCTCATGGGTTCGAGGAATCGCTGCCGGCGGCGACGCGCGCGATGGCGTCGATCACGTCGCGATGCTCGCCGATCGGGTCGAGCAGCAGCCAGTCGACATCCGGGTAACGGGTTCGCATCGCCTGCAGCTGCTGCGGCAGATCGCGCCGGACATGGCCGCCGGTGCCGAGAAACAGCGGCACCACGACGATCTGCCGGCAGCCGTGTTCCACCAGCCGAGCGCCGGCTTCGGCGAGGTCGGGCTGCATGATCTCGAGAAAGGCCAGCACCACGTGGGCATCCGGCCGCAGCAGTCGCACGCGCGCGAGCACCGCCTCGAACGGCGTCGCCCACGCGGGATCGCGCGCGCCGTGCGCGAACAGCACCAGACCGTACGGGGGCGCCGGCTCGGTGGTCATCGGGCCTGGTTCATCTGAAGCGCACCAGCCACGTGAACGCCGCGAGCGACAGCGCGAGGTAGATCAGGCCCGGCGCCGCCGCCGCGACCCACGGCGCCCAGTTGCGCAGCATGCCGAGGTGTCCCGACACGTTGTTCAGCAACACGAAGCTGATGCCGAGCATGATGCCGCCGAACACCTTCAGGCTGAGGCCGCCGGCACGCGCATGCAGATAGGCGAAGGGCAGGGCCAGCGCCACCATCACCAGGCAGGCAAACGGGTACAGCGCTCGCTTCCAGAACAGGATCTCGTGGCGTTGAGAGGCCTGATCCTGGTCGCCGAGGTGGGCGCTGTAGCGCCACAGTTCGGCGGTCGACATCGTGCTCAACGGCAGCACGGCGGCGGCCACCACCGACGCCGACAGCGAGCTCGGCCAACGTGCCGATGCGCTGCGCTGCACCCTGATCGCGGCGCCCGCCGCCGCCTGGTCGGGAGTGGGCCAGTCGGTGCGCTCGACATCCTCGAGGTGCCACACGGAGTCGGCGTCGACGAGCGCGCTGCGGGCGTCGATCCTCGTGCGCAGGCGTCCGTCGACATCCTGCTCGAAGATGCGGATGCCTTCGAGCTTCCCGCTGCCTGCCGTGCGCGCGACGTTGACCGAGATCGCCCGCTCGCCGCCGGCGCCGCCCACGCGACGCTCCTTCAGCCATGCGCCGGCGCGCCCGAGCGCGAGGCCGCCGTGAAACGACGCTTTCAGCTGCACGGCCTCGCGCTCCGACAGCGGCGACAGATAGTCGCCGACGACGAACGTGACGGCGCCGAAGAACAGGCCCAGCAACGCCAGCAGCCCGAGCGCGCGCACCGGGCCGAGCCCACCGGTGCGCAAGATCGTGTACTCCGACGACTGCGCCAGCCGCGCCATCGCGTAGATGGTGCCGATCAGCACGCAGATCGGCGACAGCTCGTACAGGTGCGCAGGCACCTCCAGCGCGGCGGCGATCGCCGCATGCAGCAGCGTGAAGCCGTTGCGGCCGACGTTCTCCAGTTCGTCGACGAAGTCGATGAAGAAGAACAGCGACAGGAACGCCACCGCGACGAACGCCACCGACCAGACGATGTCGCGATACAGCAGGCGACGCACGGTCCTCATGAGGTCGCCCGGGCACCGCGCACCGGCCACGGGCGCCACACCGTGCCGTGATCGCGCCACCACACGAGCGCCAGTGCCAGCGCCAGCGCGCCGCCGTGCACCAGCGCCAGCGCGGGCCCCAGCTCGAGCCGGCCAACCGACACCCACGCCTGCGACAGGTTGATCAGGTTGTAGTAGACGACGAAGCCCAGCAACGCGAACAGCAGGTTCCAGTTGGTGGCGCGTCGCGGATTGACGGCGGCCAGGCCGATCGCCAGCAGCACCAGGTTCACTGCGCCGAACAACAACCCCAATCGCCAGATCAGTTCGCCCTGGTTGCGCGGCGTCGGGTTGCGCACCAGGTCGATGGTGGGGATCGTCTTCGGCGAACGAGTCGACGCACCCTGCACCTGCTGCTCGTCGACCAACACCTCGTAGCGCGCGAAGCTGGCCAGTGCGCGCTCGCCGGTCTGGCGGTCGGACTGGTTGCGCTGGCCGGCGTCGAGCACCAGAAAGCGGTCGCCGCCGACGGTCTCCAAGTGAGCGCTGCGCGCCGAAGTCAACGACTCCTCGCGCTCGCCGTTGGTCAGCACGAACACGCCGCGCGCGTTCATCGATTCGTCCGACCCCTTGTCGATGAAGAACACGCGGCGGCCATCGCGCGAGGTCTGGAACACGCCTGGGGTCACGCGCGACAGGTCGGAGCGCTGTTCGTAGCGCTCGCGCAGCTCGGCCGTGCTGCGGTTGCCCCAGGGCCACACCATCAGCACCAGGATCGCCACCACCAGCAGCACCGGCCAGCTGACGCGCAGCACCGGCGCGACCAAGCGCGTCAGCGCGATGCCGCTGGAGAACCAGATCGCCATTTCGCTGTCGCGGTACATCCGCCCGAGGGTCACCACGATGGCGATGAACAGGCTCAATGCGAGGATGGTCGGCAGGTGGCTCAGCGCCGCATAGCCCATCAGCAGCACCACGTCGGCCGGGGCCACCGCGCCGTTGGCCGCCTGGCCGAGCACGCGGATCAGCATCATCGTGATCACGATGGTCAGAATGACGACCAACGTGGCGCCGAACCCGCGCGCCAACTCCTTGCGCAGCGTCGAATCGAATAACATCGTCGAGCCTCAGAACCTGGGTTGATTATGGACTTCAGACACCACCCGACCACGGTCGCCGCGGTCGCATCGACGGCCGCCGATGCACTGCTCGTCGTCGTGGTCGGCTCCAAGGCGCCGGGCGATTTGCCCGCGGCGCTGGCCAAGGCGCTGCAGACCGCGTTGAAGCAGTCCGACTTGGCGCTCGAGGCCGGTCGCAGCCTCTACCTCGGACCGGTGCGTGGCGTCAAGGCGGCGCGCGTCGTGTTCGCGGTGGCGGTGGACTCGACCCCGCGCAGCGTGAAGGGCGCGCTGGCCCAGGGGCTGGCGCAGCTCAAAGGGCTGGGCGGCAAGCATGTGGCGGTCTGGATCGCCGGCGCAGGGGTGCTGCGCGAGGCCCATGCCGAGGCGCTGGCCAGCGTCGGCGGCGACGCCAGCTACCTCTACCGCCACACCAAGCCGAGCGCGGGCCCGAGCCCCAAGCTGACGCGCGCAACGTTGCTGTGCACGCGCGCCGACGAGGCGGCGGTCGCCAGCGGCCTGCAACGCGGCGCAGCCATCGTCGCTGGCGTCACGCTGGCGCGCGAGTTGGCCAACCGGCCCGGCAACCACTGCACGCCGACGCATCTGGCCGAGCAGGCGCAGGAGTTGGCGAAAGCGATGAAGCTCGAGGCCCAAGTGCTGGGCCGCAAGGAGATCGAAAAGCTCGGCATGGGGGCACTCCTGGCCGTGGCGCAGGGGTCGCACGAGGCGCCGCGCTTCATCGTGCTGCGCTACCGCGGCGCCGCGGCCGACGATCCGCCGGTCGTGCTGGTGGGCAAGGGGATCACCTTCGACTCGGGCGGCATCTCGATCAAGCCGGCTGCCGAGATGGACGAGATGAAGTTCGACATGGGCGGCGCCGCCAGCGTGCTGGGCACGCTGCGGGCGGTGGCGCAACTGAAAGCGCGGGTCAACCTGGTCGGCCTGATCCCGACCTGCGAGAACATGCCCAGCGGCCTGGCCGTCAAGCCGGGCGATGTCGTCACGAGCCTGTCGGGCAAAACCATCGAGGTCCTCAATACCGATGCCGAGGGACGCCTGATCCTTTGCGACGCGCTGGCGTACGCCGAGCGCCTGAAGCCGCGAGTCGTGATCGACATCGCCACCCTCACCGGTGCCTGCGTGGTCGCGCTCGGGCACCACCGCAGCGGCCTGTTCACCCCGCACGACGCGCTGGCCGAGGCCTTGACGCGGGCCGGCGACGGCGCGCTCGATCCGTGCTGGCGCATGCCGCTGGACCCCGAGTACGACGAGGCGCTGAAGAGCAATTTCGCCGACATGGCCAATGTCGGCCCGCGCGCCGGCGGCGCGATCACTGCCGCGATGTTCCTGAAGCGCTTCACCGACAAGCTGCGCTGGGCGCACCTCGACATCGCCGGCACCGCGTGGAAGTCCGGTCCCAACAAGGGCGCCACCGGCCGCCCGGTGGGGTTGCTGACCCACTACGTGCTGGCGCAGGCCGACGGCGCCTGAAGGACCACGGTGCAAGCCGGAGACTGGCCTTGGTTCGGCTGGAGTTCCACACCGACGTCGCCGACCCGCTGGCCTACGCCTGCCGGCTGCTGCGCAAGGCCTATCGGCGGCAGCTGAAGGTGGTGGTGTGCGGCGAGCCCGATCGCCTGACCCGGCTCGATACCTTGCTCTGGACCTTCGAGCAGCTCGAGTTCGTGCCGCATGCGCGGCTGCGCAGCGGCGAGCGACCCGATGCCGCGCTGCTTCGCCACACGCCGATCTGGCTGGCCGACGCGGCGGCCGCATGGCCCGAGGCCGACGCGGTGGTCAACCTCGGCGAGCAGCCGGTCGCTGATCCCGGCCGCTTCGCACGCATCATCGAGATCGTCGGCAGCGACGACGACGCGCGCCAGGCGGGGCGCCTGCGCTGGCGCCATTACGCCGGGCAGGGCCTGTCGCCGGAGAAGGTGACCGGCGCCGCAGCCGACGCCGCCTCATGAGCCAGCCGCCCAAGCCGCCGCAGCGGGTGCCGACGCTGACCGAGGTGATCGGCGACCTGCCGCCGCCTGCGCCGCCGGCCGTGTCGCCGCCGCAAGGGCCGCCGCCCGATGCTGAGGTGGCGCCGGAGGCGCTGCTGGCCGAGGTATGGCTGCAGGAGTCGCGCATCGCGGCACGCGTGATCGAGCGCCTGCAGCCGCGCATCGATCTGCTGTTCGAACACCGGCTGCGCGATGCGCTGGCGCCGATGGTTGCACGCGTTTACAACGCGGTGGCCGACGAGGCGCGCAAGGAACTGGCCCATCGGCTGCGCGAGGCGGTCGAGCAGGCGATCGCCGAGGAACTGGGGCGTCATCGCGAAACGTGACTGCTGCGTTGTGGAGCGCGTCTCACGCGCTTTTCCGACCCCGCGGGCGCCCGGCAACCGCGCAACAACGACCCGAGGATTCCCGATGAGAGCGGTGGCCGGATTGGAGTATCGTGTCGCGCGTTGAGAAAAACCGGGTACACGCTCTCAACTTACCCACTTGGAGGCTCAAGACATGCTAGTGAAATTCAGTGTGATCGCCGCTGCGTCGGTGGCGCTATTCGCCGGCGCCGCGTCGGCACAGGAGATGGTGGTCAAGATCGGCCACGTCGCGCCGATGTCCGGCCCGCAGGCGCACTATGGCAAGGACAACGAGAACGGCGCCCGCATGGCGATCGACGATCTCAACGCCAAGGGCGTGACGATCGGCGGCAAGAAGGTCAAGCTCGAACTGGCGGCCGAGGACGACGCTGCCGACCCGAAGCAGGGCACCGCGGCGGCGCAGAAGCTGTGCGACGCCAAGGTCGCCGGGGTGGTGGGCCACCTGAACTCGGGCACCACGATCCCCGCGTCGGCGATCTACGAAAAGTGCGGCATCCCGGACATCACGCCTTCGGCCACCAACCCGAAGCTGACTCAGCAGGGCTTCAAGTACATCTTCCGTGTGCTGGCCAACGACAACGCGCTCGGCGCAGGCCTGGCGCTGCACGCGGCGAACAACCTGCACCTGAAGCGAATCGCGGTGATCGACGACCGCACCGCCTACGGTCAGGGCATCGCCGAAGTGTTCGCGGCCACCGCCAAGGCCAAGGGCATGCAAATCGTCGACCAGCAGTACACCACCGACAAGGCCACCGACTTCATGGCGATCCTCACTGCCATCAAGTCGAAGAACCCCGACGGCATCTTCTTCGGCGGCATGGACACGCAGGGCGGTCCGATGGTGCGCCAGATGGAGCAACTCGGCCTGTCCAACGTCAAGTTCTTCGGCGGCGACGGCATCTGCACCGACAAGATCATCGAGCTGTCGGGCGGCGCCAAGACGCTCGGCAACGTGATCTGTGCCGAGGGTGGCTCTTCGCTGGCCAAGATGCCGGGCGGCACGGCCTGGAAGGCGCGCTACGACGCCAAGTACCCGAAGCAGTTCCAGGTGTACTCGCCGTACGTGTACGACGCCGTGCACGTGCTGGTGCAGGCGATGATCGACGCCGGCTCGGCCGACCCCAAGGTCTACCTGCCCAAGCTGGCGGCGGTCAACTACAAGGGCGTGACGGCCAACATCTCGTTCGACAAGGACGGCGAGCTGAAGAACCCTGCCATGTCGCTGTACATGTACAAGGACGGCAAGAAGGTGCCGCTGAACTGACAGAGTCGTGTCGTCAAGGGAAGGGCGCCGCAGCGGCGCCCTTTCTCTTTGCCTTCTGCGGCTCTGGCTCGTCGGCTTCGCACAGCTTTACGAAGCGTTGACCTCCGAGCGTGCTCGGCGCATCGGCTCGCCTCGTTGGAAGCGTGTGACCGTCGTGGTCGGCAACTCCGCAGGAGACAGATCCATGAGCAAGAGCAAGCTGTTCGTCGCCACCGTGCTGGCGGTGACCGGGACGCTCGGTATCGGCGCCGCACAGGCACACGAAAGCCGCGTCAACTGGTCGATCTCGATCGGCGTGCCGGTGCCCGTGCTGCCGGCGCCGATACTGCTGCCCGCCGTCGTGCGGCCCGCTCCGGTGATCGTTCAGCCGGCGCCGTACCGCCACCCGGCGCACTACGACCGCTACGCGTACGGCTATTCGCGCCCCACCGCCTGGGACCGTGACGGCGACGGTGTTCCCAATCGCCGCGACCGGCTGTTCAACCCTGTCTGGGACCGCGATGGCGACGGCATCCCGAACGGGCGCGACCGCTTCGACAACCGCCGCCACGATCACGATGGCGACGGCATTCCGAACCGCTAC
>DASURM010000006.1:0-6478 GCA_036280035.1 Burkholderiaceae bacterium
CGGCGCTGAACGCCGCCCCGCGCTGCACCGTCCCCACCAATCCGCAGCGGGCCAGCAGACGCCGGCAGACGAAGGTGCCGACCACGTAGACCAGCGAATTGCTGCCCATCGCCAGGCCGCACTCCCACACGCTCAAGCGCAGGCGCTCGATCAGCAGGAAGCTCGATCCGGCAAGGAACACCATCAGGCCACCGTAGCTGGCGCACACCAGCGCTGTCCAGGCACGAAACGCCGGATGCGCCAGCGTGCGGCCGATTTGCGCGAACAGCGCGCGCGCGTGC
Organism: Burkholderiaceae bacterium; assembly: GCA_036280035.1. Classification (GTDB taxonomy): domain Bacteria; phylum Pseudomonadota; class Gammaproteobacteria; order Burkholderiales; family Burkholderiaceae_C; genus JAEUPI01. The sequence continues at coordinate 282 of DASURM010000006.1, forward strand.
GTGACCTTCGGGTTGCGCGTGCGCGCGGTTTCGGGCACGCACCAGACGACGAACACGAGCATGCCGGCACCGAGCACCGCCAGCAGCGCCATCGTCGAGCGCCAGCCCGCGGCGGCGGCGATGGCACCACCGAACACCGGCGCGGCGATCGCGATCGACCCGACACCGCCGAGTGCATGCGACATCACGTGCGCGCCGCGTTGCGGCTCGAACACGTCGCGCAGCATCGCGCGGGCGCACACCACCGAGGCCGCGACGCCGACGCCCTGCAGCGCCCGCCACGCGATCATCGTGCCCACGTCGGGTGCCAGCGCGGCGCCGAGCGACGCCAGTGCGAACAGCGCGACACCGGCGCGCAGCACCGGGCGGCGTCCGAAGCGGTCGGCCACCGGGCCCCACAGCAGCTGCGCGAGGCCGAAGGTGAGCACGAAAGCCGACATCGTCGCCTGAACCGCGGGCATCGCGGCCGACAGGTCGCGCGCCAGCATCGGCAGCGCCGGCAGGTACAGATCGGTGGCTATCACCTGGGTGCCGAGCAGCAGCGCCAGCGCGACCGCCATCGCGACGGGCGACGTCGTGCCGGTGGCGGAGGAGGAGGGCGCGCTCGCGGCCGCGTCGGCGGGAGAAGGCATCGCGTCCAAGCATACCCGGCCCCGACGGGCGGCCATGCGCTGTGCGGGGTGCCGTGCCTGCCGCGCGGGTGCATGCGCGGTCGGGCAACGACCCTGCGCCGCCCAGGATCTGGTGCCTACACCAGCGCGTGCGTGCGGGCGAGATCGACCATGCGCTCGATCTCGCGGTCGCGCAGGCCGCGCCGGCGCAGCGCGTCGGCGGTCTCGAGCAGGTAGTCGAGCGTGGTACCGAAGCGGCCCCTCGCGTGCCGCAACACGTAGAGCAACTCGTGGTCGTGCATCGCGTGCACGAAACTCGGGCTGCGGCGCGACAGCGTGAAGGCCAGCGCGCGCACCTCGCCGTGCGAGGTGCGGCACGGCAGGAAGCGCGGGTCGTACACCGCCGACGGCATCTCGCGCTGCCACAGACGCGCCAGTTCGGCCGCGGCGCGCTTGCGCGGCACCCGGTAGGCCACGCCTTGGACCGAGCCACCGGGCAGCAGCGCGAACACCAGACCGGGCTGCTCCGGCGTGCCGCGGTTGACGCGCGAGCGCATGCGCAGCGCGCGATGCCAGCCGCGCACCTGGCCGAGGCGGTGCTCGGCGGCTTCGAACTCGGGCCGCGCAATCAGCGACGCGTAGCCGAACACCCAGAGATCGTCGCGCCCGCCCCACTGCGCGGTGGCGTGCAGCAGCATCTGTTCGGGGTCGCGCTGATTGGTGCGCATGTCCATCGCAGCAGCAAGGATGCCAGAGCAACGCCCGACGCCGGCGATCGTTGACCGCGCAGGAGGGCTTGGCCAGAATCATTTCACACCTGAACGCGCCGATCATGAATCCGACCGTCGCGCAGCCGATGAACGCCTGCAACTGGCACTGACCGACTCGCTCGAATGCTCGACCTCGAGACCCTCGCCGACCACGGCCCGGTGATTCCGGTGATCGTGCTGCACCGGCTCGAGCACGCGGTGCCGCTGGCCGAGGCGCTGCTGGCCGGCGGTGTGAAGGTGCTCGAGGTGACGCTGCGCACGCCGGCGGCGCTGAAGGGCATCGAAGCGATCGCCAGGGCCGCGCCACAGGCCATCGTCGGTGCGGGCACGTTGCGCAGTGCGGCCGATGTCAAGGCTGCGCGCGATGCCGGCTGCGTGTTCGGCGTCAGCCCCGGCTACACGCGCGAGATCGCCGCCGCCTGCCGCGCCGCGACGCTGCCGCTGCTGCCCGGTGTGGCCAGCGCCAGTGAGGTGATGGCGGCCAACGCCGATGGTTTGGCGTTCCTGAAGTTCTTTCCCGCGCTGCCGGCCGGTGGCGTGGCGATGCTGAAGGCGCTGCACGGGCCGTTTCCCGACGTGTCGTTCTGCCCGACCGGCGGCATCACGGCCGACAACGCGGCGCAGTTCCTCGCGCTGCCCAACGTGCGCGTGGTCGGCGGTTCGTGGTTGACGCCGGCCGATGCTTTGGCGCAGGGCGATTGGCCGCGCATCACCGCGCTGGCCAGGGCCGCCGTGGCCCTGGCCGCGTGACCGGGCTCGCAGCAGCCCGCGCGAAGCTCAGCCGGCGGATTCGCTGGGCATCATCACCATCCAGCCGATGCCGAAGCGGTCGGTGCCCATCGCGAAGCGCTTGGCCCAGAAGGTCGGTCCGGGCGGCATCGTCGCCTGGCCCCCGTCGACCAGCGCGCCGAACAGGCGATCGACCTCGGCCTCGGTGGTGACGGTGATCGCCAGCGAGAAGCCGCTCGATCGCTCGTTCTCGTTGCTGCCGTCGCTGGCCATCACTTGGTGCTCGCCGATGTGCAGCTCCGAGTGCATCACCTTCTTCTCGAAGCCCGCAGCCAGCATGCCGGGAGGCGGCGCGTCGGGGCTTTCGCTCCAGCGCATCAGCATGCCCACGCGCGCGCCGATCGCGCGCTGGTAGAAGTTCAGCGCCTCCTCGCAGCGGCCGCCGAAGAGCAGGTACGGTTGAACTTGGGTCAGTGCCATGACGACTCCTTGGTCGGTGGGGGTTCGTGTACGTACGACGATCGAACCGGCTTCCAATCGACACGACCCGGCCGATGCGGCGGCCGGTGGCTTCTGGCACGGACGCGCGACGGTCTCAGGCGCTGTCGCGCTGGATCAGCTCGATCTTGTAGCCGTCGGGGTCGGTGATGAAGGCGATCACCGTGGTGCCGCCCTTCACCGGGCCGGCCTCGCGCGTGATCGCGCCGCCGAGCTGCTGCGCCTTGCTGCGCACCGCTTCGCAGGTGGCCGCGACATCGGGCACGCCGATCGCAATATGGCCGAAGGCGCTGCCGAGGTCGTACTTGTCGACGCCGTAGTTGTAGGTCAGCTCGATCTCGGCGTGCTCGGGGTTGCCGCCGAAGCCGACGAAGGCGAGGTCGTACTTCTGCTCGGGGCGCTGGGTGGTGTGCAGCAGTTTCATGCCGAGCACCTGGGTGTAGAAGGCGATCGATCGCTGCAGGTCGCCGACCCGCAGCATGGTGTGGAGGATTCTCATTGCTGTGCCGAACTTCTATACGGGTGATCGCGCGCGTATGCAGTGTGCCATCGGCTGCGCTGTGCCTCAGCCGCCGCGCGCGGTGTCGAGCCCGGGCGTCGCGTCGCCGTAGGCCGCGCGCCAGCGCTTCATGATGCTCTCGTTGCTGTCGAGGCGCTGGCCAGGCAGACCGTCTTCGGCGTGCCAGGAGGCGATGCGCGTCTCGACCGAGAAGTGCGTGGTCGGCTTCAGCACCGAAGGATCGTCGAGGCTGCCCACCGTGATGTCGAGCCGCTCGCTGTCGAGGTAGTCGAACGACAGCGGCGTGCCGCAGTGCGAGCAGAAGCCGCGGCGCGCGATCTTCGACGACGCGTAGTAGGTCGGCTGGCTGAGCCAGCGTAGCTCGGCCTTGCGCAGGTTGAGGAATGCCGCGCGGGTGTTGCCCGTCGCGAGCTGGCACATGCGGCAGTGGCAGTAGTAGCCCTCGCGGTGATCGGGCGTGGCCTCGTAGCGCACGCGCCCGCACAGGCAACCGCCGCTCAGCACGGGCAGGGACTTGCTCGCGTCCGGCATGGCGCGCTCCTCAGGCCCTCGGCGGCACCGTGTAGTTCAGCGCGCGCCGGCCACCGTCGATGTACAGGATCTCGCCGGTGATGTAGCTCGCGGCGTCGCTCAGCAGAAACGCCACCGCGTCGGCCACCTCGGCGGGCTCGCCCAGCCGGCGCAGCGGCGTGCGCGACAGGATGCGCGCCTTGGCCTCGTCGCTGCCGAGCACCGCGGCGCGCGCCAACTCGGTGGCGATGGTGCCGGGCCCGACCGCGTTGACGCGAATGCCGTGGTCGGCCAGCGCCAGCGCCATCACCCGCGTGAGCTGGTCGACGCCGCCCTTGCTGGCGTTGTAACTGGCGATCGACGGGATCGCCATCGTGCCGTTGACCGAACTCATGTGGACGATCGCGCCGCCTCGGCCAGCGGACGCCATCGCGCGCGCCACCGCCTGCGCGACCAGAAAGGAGCCCTTGAGGTTGACGGTGATCACCGCATCCCAGTCGGCCTCGGTGATGTCGAGGAAGTCGGCCGCCTTGAAGATGCCGGCGTTGTTGACCAGCGCGTTGACGCCGCCGAGCGCGCCCTGCGTGGCCGCCAGCGCCGCCTCGACCTGCACCTTGTGCGAGACGTCGCAGCGCTGCACGAATGTATTCGCACCGGATGCGCGAAGCTCGTCGGCGAGTGCCTGTGCCTTCGCGAGGTCGACGTCCCACAGCGCCACCGCTGCGCCGTCGCCGGCCAGGCGCCGCGCGCACGCCGCGCCGATTCCCTGCGCGGCGCCGGTGACGACGGCGACGCGGTCGTGCAAAGCGAACGAAGGCTTGCCCATTGCGCCGATGTTACGCCGTGCGGTCGAGCCAGGCTTCGAGACCCTGCGCGTTGATCGCCACGTCGGCCGCCATCAGCGCGAGCGGGGGTTCGAGGTCGGCGAAGCCGTGTTCGGCCAGGCGGTGCCCGTACATCGCGCGCAAGGCGTCGCACAGCCGCGCGAAGCGGCCTTCGGTGTGGCGCAGGCGCTGGCCGATCTCGGCCATCTCGTCGATCTGCGACGCCAGCAGCGCTGCCAGGTAGGGTGCATTCGGCACGCGGCCGAAATGCGTGATGCACAGCGCCGCCGGCTCGCGAGCGAGCAGCCGCGCCACCGAGGCCTTGAGCGGCTCGGGGTCGAACTGCACCGGCGCGCTGGTCGGCGTGACCCAGCGGCCGCGCTCGTTCGCCAGCTCGGGATAGGCGAGGCCGAAGGTGTCGCCGGTGAACCAGGTGCGGGTGCGCTCGTCCCAGACGCAATGGTGGTGGCGCGCGTGCCCCGGCGTGTCGATGAACTCGAGCGTGCGCTGGCCGAGGGTCAGCGTCATGCCGTCGGCGGTGACCATCGTGCGCGCGGCGTCGACGCCGACCGGCATGCCGTACGAGCGCGCCACCTCCTGCTCGCCGTAAACCGCGATGGCGCCGGCGACCAGCGCACTCGGGTCGACCATGTGGCGCTGGCCGCGCGGATGCACGGCCATGCGCGCGCGCGGCAGCGAGCGCATCAGCAGCCCGGCGCCGCCGGCGTGGTCGAGGTGCACGTGGGTCGGGATCACCCAGTCGACGTCGTGGGTGCCGATGCCCAGCGCATGCAGCGCGGCCAGCAGCCGCGGTACCGCGTGGTTGGTGCCGGTGTCGACGAACGCGGCGCGGCCGTGGTCGACGATCAGGTACGCAGCGTCGAAGCGCGGCCGCACGAAGCCGGTGTCGATCGCGTACAGGCCTTCGCCCAGCGCGTCGACGAACTCCGGCAGCACGGCGTCCTCAGGACGACTGGTTGGCCACCACCGCCCACAGGCGGCCGAGGTCGGCGGCGCCGTCGCTGCCGCGCACGCTGCGCAGCGTCTGCACCGCCTTGGTCTTGTTCTTGCCCGACTGCAGCAGCGCCATGCCGAGGTGGAGCCGGGCGTCCTCGGGGTGCTTGAGGCTGCCCTTGGCGATGCCTTGCTCGAGCAGCGCGATGCCCTTGTCGGCCTGGCCCATCGTGACGTAGACATAGCCCACGTGCACCAGCTCGTCGCCGGTCTTGGCGGCCAGCGCCTCCTGCTCGTGCCTGTTCACGATGGCCCTGCCTTCGACCTCCTGCTTGACTGCGAGGTCGCGCAATCGCTTGTGGCGCTCGCCTTCGGCGCCCGTGCCAAGCGCCCCGCTGGCAAAGCCCTTGTCGACCACCGCCTTGCCTTCTGCCGGGTAGCCGGCCTGCAGCGCGAGCTGCGCCATCTCCATGAAATCGTCGGCCTTGGTCAGGTTGCCGGTGGCCAGCCGCAGGCGCAGCAGGTCGAGCGACAGGCGTGCCGAGAAGCCGCTCTTGCGCGGCAACTGGCCGAGCACGATCGCCCAGTATTCCTTCTTCGGGTAATAGGCGAGCAGCTTGTCGAGCGTGGCGGCACGGGCCTGGGTCTGGCCGGTGCGCTGCTGCGCATCGGCCAAGCGCAGCAGATCACCTTCGTCAGGCTTGCGTCCCGCGGCTTCGGCGGCGGCCACCGCCGCCTGCGCTTCCTTGGCGATCGCGGCGTAGTCGCCGCTCTGGCTCTG
>DASURM010000007.1:0-11244 GCA_036280035.1 Burkholderiaceae bacterium
GCATGACGAAAGGCGACAGCCATGATGCCTGACGATCCGCAGCAAGAGTTCCTGGTCCTGTCGCGCGGCCAGTGGGACGCCGACAAGACCGACGCCGAGATCCAGGCCGTGATCGACGCGTTCTACGACTGGTACGAGCGGCTCGTGGCCGACGGGCAGGTGCAGCGCGGGCACCGGCTGGCGCGCGAGGGCAAGGTGGTGTCGAAGCACCGCATCGCCGACGGCCCGTTCGCCGAGGCCAAGGAGTTGATCGGCGGCTACTGGATCGTGCGCGCGCCGAGCCTCGACGCCGCGGCGGAGCTGATGTCGCACAACCCCACGATCGCCTGCGGGCTGGCGTTCGAGGTGCGTCCGCTCGAGCACCAGCGCGCCAGCGCGACCGTGGCCAGCAACGAGACGCCGCCCGGTCGGCGCGCCGGCGGCTGAGGCCGCTTGGAGCGGCCGCCTGTCGGGAGCCCCCGTGCCGCGGTACGTCGCCTTCCTGCGAGGCGTCAGCCCGCTGAACGCCAAGATGCCGGAGCTGAAGCGCAGCTTCGAAGCGGCCGGCTTTCGCAACGTACGCACCGTGCTGGCCAGCGGCAACGTCGTCTTCGATGCACCGGTGTCCGCAGAGCGGACGCTCGAGCTGCGCGCCGAATCGGCGATGAACGCCTCGCTGGGCCGCAGCTTCCACACGATCGTGCGCGCCTCGTCGCGGCTCGCGGAGTTGCTGGCGTTCGACCCCTACACGAGCCACGGCATCCCGGGCGACGTCAAGCGGGTGGTCAGCTTTCTGCGCGAAGCCAGGCCGCCGCGAGTTCCTCTGCCCCTGGCACAAGACCACGCCTGCGTCTTCCTGCTGGTCGGCCGCGAAGCCTTCACCGCGTACGTCCGCACCGACAAGGGCCCGGTCTTCATGCAACTCATCGAGCGCGCCTTCGGCACCGATGTCACGACGCGGACGCTCGACACCGTGGCCAGGTGCGCGGCGGCCTGACCTCGGGGCAGGCGCTCTCTATGCAGCGCGCCGGCGCGACCGCGGCGGCGCCTCAGATGTTGTCGAGGCTGGCCTCGCAGCGCTCGCGCTCTTCGCTCGTGCGCTTGGCGCGGCAGCGCGCCACGCTGTCGTCGATGCCGCCAGTCGCCGGCCCCTCGCGGTGCGTGCCCTTGCCGAGGGGGATGCGAAGCTGCGGCACGGTCTGGCGCTCTGGCCTGAAGTCGCCAGGGATCGTGGCTTCCTTGCTCCGCTGCACCGCGGTTCCCTCGGGCGGCGGCATCGGCTTGACGCGCTTGTAAGGCGTGGCGGGCGCCGACGCGGGCGCTGCGGGCGCATCGGCGGCGTGCGCGGAGGCGCCGACGAGCGCGACACCCATGATTGCGAGCACCGTGAGCCACCGTTCCATGCCTGCCCCGCCCGGGGCCAGCCCGGAAACGCTTCGATTCTAGAGGGCGCCTCTTGTGCGCCGGTCGAACGTGCGCGAGGATGTGATCATGAGCATTCCGGTTGAATTTTCGAATCTGGCCAGCGAAATCGCGCGCTACCGTTTCGCGTACCTGATGACGACCAACGGCGATGGCGCGCCGCATGCGGTCGCGGTGTTCGCAGGGCTGCAGGGCGGCGAGGTGGTCGTCGACGGCATCGGCCGCCGCACCCGCGAGAATGCGCTGCAGCGACCGGTCGTCGGTCTGGTCTGGCCGCCGCAGTCCGAAGCGGGCTACTCGTTGATCGTCGACGGGCAGGCTGCCGTGGTGGGCGCTTCGATGCGCATCTCGCCGTCGCGCGCAGTGCTGCATCGCCCGGCACCGCTGCCCGAACCCAAGCCGCCGGGCACCTGCACCTCCGATTGCGTCGAACTCGACTTGAACCGCTGATCGGGCGCTTCGCGCGCAGCCGTTCAGCACTCGACGATGTTGACCGCGAGGCCGCCGCGCGCGGTTTCCTTGTATTTGGTCATCATGTCGGCGCCGGTTTCGCGCATCGTCTTGATCACCTTGTCGAGGCTCACGTGGTGCGTGCCGTCGCCGCGCAGCGCCATGCGCGCGGCGTTGATCGCCTGCACCGAGGCCACCGCGTTGCGCTCGATGCACGGGATCTGCACCAGCCCGCCCACCGGGTCGCAGGTGAGGCCGAGGTGGTGCTCCATGCCGATCTCGGCGGCGTTCTCGGCCTGCGCCGGCGTGCCGCCGAGTACCGCGCACAGCGCGCCCGCGGCCATCGAGCAGGCCACGCCCACCTCGCCCTGGCAGCCGACCTCGGCGCCCGAGATCGACGCGTTCTCCTTGTAGAGGATGCCGATCGCCGCCGCGGTGAGCAGGAAGTCGCGCACGCCGCGCGCATCGGCGTTGGGCACGAAGCGCGCGTAGTAGTGCAGCACCGCGGGCACGATGCCGGCCGCGCCGTTGGTGGGTGCGGTGACGACGCGGCCGCCGGCGGCGTTCTCCTCGTTGACGGCGAGCGCGAACAGGTTCACCCAGTCGAGCACGATCAGCGGGTCCAGGGGAACGCCGGGCCGCTCCCAAGTTCCCCTGACCCCCTCGGGGGGCGGGTCGCCGCGCAGCGGTGAACCTGGGGGCTCGAAGTGTGTTGGCTTGGCACTGAGCGCGGTGTGCAGCGCGTGCGCGCGACGGCGCACCTTGAAGCCGCCGGGCAGCACGCCGTCGGTGGCGCAGCCGCGCGCGACGCAGGCCTGCATCGTGGCCCAGATGCGGTCGAGCCCGGCGTCGATCGCCGCGTCGTCGCGCCAGTGGCGCTCGTTGCGCCGCATCAGCTCGGCGATCGAGCAGTTCAGCTCGCCGGTGCGCGCCAGCAGCTCGTCGCCGGTGTGGAACGGGTGCGGCAGCACCGTGGTGTCGGGTGCGATCACCTTCTGGCGCGTGCCGTCGGCGGCGACCTCGTCGCTGACCACGAACCCGCCTCCCACCGAGTAGTAGCTGCGCTGCGTCAGCAGCTCGCCAGCGGCGTCGAAGGCCGCGAAGCGCATGCCGTTGGCGTGGAACGGCAGCGACTCGCGGCGGTTGAACACCAGGTCGGCGCGCTCGTCGAAGGCGATCGTCGGGCCTTCGGCGAGCGGTACCTGGCGGGCGTCGCGGATGGCGCGCAGCAGCGCGGGGATGCGCTCGACCTCGACGCTGTCGGGTTCGTGGCCGGCCAGCCCGAGCAGCACCGCCTTGTCGCTGCCGTGGCCCTTGCCGGTGGCGCCCAGCGAGCCGTACAGCTCGGCCTTGACGCGCGCGGTGCGCGCGGCCAGGCCGTCGTGCGCCAAGCGCAGCGCGAACAGGCGCGCCGCGCGCATCGGGCCCACGGTGTGCGAGCTGCTCGGCCCGATGCCGATCTTGAAGAGGTCGAAGACGGAGACGGCCATGTGCTCAGGCCAGCGCAAACTCGAAATCGCGCCTCGTCAGTGTGCGCGTGCGGCGACGGTACTCCAGGGTGCTTCCGGGCCACAGCGTGGTGATGCGGCCATCGTGCCGCTGGTACCAGCTCGTGCAGCCGCCGGTGGCCCACACGGTGTGCGGCAGCCGCTGGCTCAGCTCGGCGTTGAAGCGCGCCTGCGCGTCGGCGGTCGGCGCCAGCCAGGCGTGGCGCGCGAGGTGGCGCATCGCGTCGTCGATGAACGCGAGCTGCGACTCGATGATGAACACCATCGAGTTGTGGCCGAGCCCGGTGTTCGGGCCGATCACGGTGAACAGGTTCGGAAAGCCCGCCACCATCGTGCCGAAGTAGCCCTCGGGCGTCGCCGCCCACTGCGCGTGCAGCGTGCGGCCATGCGGGCCCACCACGGTGCACGGCGGCTTCATCTCGGCGGCCTCGAAGCCGGTGGCCGCGATCAGCACGTCGAGCTCGACGCGCCGGCCGTCGGCCAGGCGCACGCCGTGCGCCTCGACCTCGGCGATCGGCGTCGTCTCCAGCTTCACTTGCGGCAGCGTGAGCGCGGGGTAGTAGTCGTCGGCGATCAGGATGCGCTTGCAGCCCATGCGGTAGCGCGGCGTCAGCGCGTCGCGCAGTGCGCCGGGCGGGATGCGCCGGTGCAAATGGCGCAACGCCAGCGGCTCGAGCGCCCGCAGCCATTGCGGCCGGCGCGTGAAGGCGGGCGCGCGCACCTCGTGCTGCAGGTAGATCGCGGCGCGCCAGGCTCGGCGCCACCCCGGCACGTGCGCCAGCGCCCAACGCTGCCGCGCACCGATCGGCGCGTCGCGCCGCGGCAGCACCCACGGTGCGCTGCGCTGGAACACGGTGAGCTGCGCGGCCGCGGGCGCGATCTGCGGCACCAGTTGGATCGCACTGGCGCCGGTGCCGACGACGCCGATGCGCTGGCGCGCCGCATCGAAGCCTTCGGGCCAGCGCGAGGTGTGGATCACTGGCCCGCGAAAAGCGTCGAGGCCGGCGATCGGCGGCATCGCAGGCCGGCTCAGCGGGCCGGTGGCCAGCGCCACCGCACGTGCCTGAAGGTCGTGCTCGTGGCCGGTGGCGTCGACCACGCGCGCGTGCCACAGGTGCCGCGCCTCGTCCCACTGCAGGTGCTGCAGTCGCGTGTGCAGGCGCAGCCGCGGTGCGAGGCCGAAGCGCTGCACGCAGTCGGCGAGGTAGGCCTCGATCTCGGGCTGCGCGGGGTACTTGCGCGTCCACTGCGCATGCGGCGCGAAGGAGAACGAATACAGGTGCGACGGGATGTCGCACGCCGCGCCGGGGTAGCGGTTGGCCCACCAGGTGCCGCCGACGCCTGCGGCCTGCTCGATCAGCACGAAGTCGTCGTCGCCGCAACGGCGCCGCTGGATCGCCGCGCCGAGCCCGCCGAAGCCGGCGCCGACGATCAGCATGCTCAGCACCGCAGTCATGGCGTCGTTCCTGCGCTGAGTACGGCAACGGCAGCCGGCTCGGGCGTGCCCGCCAGGTGCCGCCACAGCAGCGCGTACAGCGCCTCGGGCTCGAACGGCTTGGCGAGGAAGTCGGTCATGCCGGCATCGAGGCAGCGCTGGCGGTCTTCGGCGAAGGCGTTGGCGGTGAGGGCGACGATCGGGGTGGCGACGTGCCTGGGCAGGAGGCGGATCGCCCGGGTCGCCTGCAGGCCGTCGAGCCGCGGCATCTGCACGTCCATCAGGATCAGCGCATACGGCGTGGCGCTGGCCATCTGCACGGCCTGCGCGCCGTCTTCGGCGGTGTCGATCACCAGCGCGCTGTCGCGCAGCAGCGCCAGCGCGACCATGCGGTTGACCGGTTCGTCCTCGGCCAGCAGGATGCGCCGGCCCGCGCACTCGAGCGCGAGCCGCTGCTCGGCGTCGAGCGGCTCGGGCGGTGTTGCGACGGCGCTCGCGGCCGCACCGCTGCGCTGCAATCGTGCGGTGAACCAGAACATGCTGCCTTGTCCGAGGGTGCTGCGCACGCCGGCGTCGCCGCCGGCCAGGCGGGCGAGCTGCCGAGTGATCGCCAGGCCGAGCCCGGTGCCGCCATAGCGCCGCGTGGTCGAGCTGTCGGCCTGCTCGAACGAGTCGAACAGCCGCGCCTGCGCCTCGGGTGCGATGCCGATGCCGGTGTCCTCGACCTCGAAGCGCACCAGCACGTCGTGCGCCGTCTGCTCGACCTTGCGCAGCCGCAGCGTGATGGTGCCGCGCTCGGTGAACTTCAGCGCGTTGGTCGCGTAGTTGAGCAGCGCCTGCGTCAGCCGCGTCGAGTCGCCGAGCAGCCGCTCGGGCTGCGGTTCGACGTCGAGCGCGATGCGCAGGCCCTTTTCGGCGGCGCGCGCCGCCAGCATGCCGGCCACGCGTTGCGGCAGCGCGTCGACCTGCAACGGCACCTGCTCCAGCACCAGCTTGCCGGCGTCGATCTTCGAGACGTCGAGCACGTCGTCGATCAGCGACAGCAGGTGGGTCGACGACGCCAGGATGGTGTCGAGCTGCCCGGCCTGCTGCGGCGTGACGCCGTCGCGACGCATCAGGTGCGCGGTGCCGAGGATGGCATTCAGCGGCGTGCGGATTTCGTGGCTCATGTTGGCCAGGAAGGTGCCCTTGGCGTGCGCCGCGCTCTCCGCCATGTCGCGTGCGGCGCGCAGCGCGCGGTTGGCGGCGGTCAGTTCGGACGTGCGCTGCTGGACGAGGCGTTCGAGCTCGGCGTGCTGGCCTTCGAGCACGCGCCGGGCGCGCTTCTGCACGCTGACATCGACCGCGGAACTCAGCACGTGCGGCTGACCGCCCAGCTCGATCGGATCGGCGCAGAACGACACGTCGACCAGCGCGCCGGACTTGGTGCGCCAGCGGGTCTCGAGGTTGCGCACCGGCTGGCCAGCGGCGAGGGCGGCCCAGGCCTTTTCCCGGTCGGGCGGATCGGCCCACAGCCCCAGCTCGAGGGTGGTGCGGCCCAGCAGTTCGTCGCGCGAGTAGCCCGAGAGCCTGGCCCAGGCGTCGTTGACGTCGACGCTGCGCTGATCCGAGACGCGTCCGAGTGCGACCGCGATCGGGCTGTTGCGCAGCATCAGCGCGAACCGGCGCTCGCTCGCCCGCGCCTGTTCGGCCTGCTCCCAGGTTTCCGTCAGATCGCTCAGCGTGCCGATCAGCTCGTCGGGCCCGCCGTCGGACCCGGGCACGCGGCGCACCTCGTCGCGCACGTAGCGCACGCGGCCGCTCGTGTCGAGCAAGCGGTACTCCTGCGCCAGGCTCTGGTGCGGCCGCAGCGCCGCGACGGCGGCGACCGCTCGCTGGCGATCGTCGGGGTGCACGCGCGAGGCCCACCAGCCGGTGGCGTGGGTGTCGGCCAGCGTGTAGCCGAACAGGCGCTTCAGGTTGTCGCTCGCCCACAGCGCCTCGGTGCCGTTGGCGGTCGAGCGCAGCAGGTACATCACCACCGGGCTGGCCGCGAGCAGGCTGTCCAGGCGCTGCGTGGCCTTGGTCAACTCGGCGGTGCGCTGCGCGACGCGCCAGCGCAGCAATGTGGCGTGCGCCGCCAGCAGCAGCGAGGACGCGCCGAGTCCGGCCAGCAGCCAGCCGAACCAGCCTGGCAGCACCGCGGGCTGCGGCAGCGACAGCGCACGCTGCGTGGCCTCGTAGTAGATCGAGCCGGGCTGCTGCCGCCAGCGCGCGAGGTGGTTGTCGAGCGCTTGCAGCAGGTCGGCGTTGCGGCCCTTGGGCGCCGCGAAGTACAGGTTGGTGGCCTGGAAGATGATCGGCGTCTCGCGCAGGCGATTGCGCGCCGCCAGCCGCGCGGCCGAGAAGCTGTTGACGATCATCGCGTCGGCGCGGCCTTCGGCCACCGCCTGGTACGCCTGCGGCAGCGTGTCGACCAGGACGGCCTCGTACTCGACCCCGGCCTCGGCGGCCATGCGCGCGACGAACGGCTGCTGCACGCCGCCGCGCAGCAGCGCCAGCCGCTTGCCCGCGAGGTCGGCCATCATGCGAACGCGCAGCGGCTCGGCGGTGTAGATCTGCGACCAGCTGCTGGCCACCGAGACGGCGTGGAAGTCGAAGCGCTTCTCGCGCGCGGGGCTGAAGGCCACGTCGGGCATCAGGTCGAGCTCGCCGCGTTCGAGTCGGCCGAGGCACTCGGCCCACTCGCACGGCACGTAATGCAGCTGCCAGCCCTCGGCGAGCGCCACCGCCTGCAGCAGTTCGACGAACAGGCCATCTGGCCGCCCCGACGCGTCGGTGTAGACCTTCGGTTCGTTCTCGTACAGGCCGACCTGCACCAGCCTCGGGGCGGCCACCGCGGCGCAACTCGCGAGCAGCAGTGCCGTCAGCAGCGAGCGGATGCGATGGCTCATGGGCCGGTTGGGTCGAGCCGGGCCGCGGCCCGGCGCTCAGGCAGGCATGGCGTTCGCCGGCGTGGCCGATGCGGCGGCCGGCTCGTCATCGTCGTAGGCGCTCATCGGCACACAACTGCAGAACAGGTTGCGATCGCCGTGCACGTTGTCGACCCGGCCCACCGGCGACCAGTACTTGTGCCGTCTCAGCGCCTTCAGCGGGTAAGCGGCCTGCTCGCGGCTATAGGCATGCGGCCACGGCTCGGCGGCGAGCGACGCCGCGGTGTGCGGGGCGTGCTTCAGCGGGTTGTCCTCGCGCGGCCACTGTCCGTTCTCGACGCGGGCGATCTCCTGGCGGATGGCGATCATCGCGTCGCAGAAGCGGTCGAGTTCGACCAGCGGCTCGCTCTCGGTGGGCTCGACCATCAGCGTGCCGGCGACCGGGAAGCTCAGCGTCGGGGCGTGGAAGCCGTAGTCGATCAGCCGCTTGGCGACGTCTTCGGCGCTGACGCCCGAGGCGTCCTTCAGCGGTCGCAGGTCGAGGATGCACTCGTGCGCGACGCCGCCGCCCTTGATGCCGGCGACACCGCCGCTGTAGTGGATGTCGTAGTGGTCGGCCAGCCGAGCGGCCACGTAGTTGGCCGCGAGGATCGCGGTTTCGGTGGCCTCGCGCAGCCCGTCGGCGCCCATCATGCGGATGTACATCCACGAGATCGGCAGCACGCCGGCGTTGCCCAGCGGCGCTGCCGCCACGGGCCCCACCGGCGCGCCCTCGGCGCCACAGCCGGGAGCGGCGGGCAGGAACGGCTCGAGATCCTTGACCACGCACACCGGGCCCACGCCGGGGCCGCCGCCGCCGTGCGGGATGCAGAAGGTCTTGTGCAGGTTGAGGTGGCTGACGTCGCCGCCGAACTCGCCGGGCGCCGCCAAGCCGACCAGCGCGTTCAGGTTGGCGCCGTCGACGTAGACGCGGCCGCCGTGTTCGCGAACGATCGCGCACAGCTCCTTGACGCGCGGCTCGAAGATGCCGTAGGTCGACGGATAGGTGATCATCGCGCACGCCAGCTCGTCGCGGTGCTGCTGGCACTTGGCGCACAGGTCGTCGAGGTCGACATTGCCCATCGCGTCGCACTTCACCACCACCACCTGCAGGCCGGCCATCTGCGCCGACGCGGGGTTGGTGCCGTGCGCCGACTCGGGGATCAGGCAGATGCGGCGTTGCCCGTGGCCGCGCGATTCGTGCCAGGCCTTGATCGCCAGCAGCCCGGCGTACTCGCCCTGCGAGCCCGCGTTGGGCTGCAGGCTGACCGCGGCGTAGCCGGTGGTCTGTGCCAGCCACGCGCAGAGCTGGTCGGCGAGCGCGTGCATGCCCGCCAGCTGGTCGGCCGGCGCGAACGGATGCAGCTGCGCGAACTCGGGCCAGGTGATCGGAATCATCTCGCTGGTGGCGTTGAGCTTCATCGTGCACGAGCCGAGCGGGATCATCGAGCGGTCGAGCGCGAGGTCCTTGTCGGCGAGCGAGCGGATGTAGCGCAGCATCTCGGTCTCGCTGTGGTGCGTGTTGAACACCGGATGCGTCAGGTAGCCGCTGGTGCGGTGCAGCGCGGACGGAATCAGCGGCTCGATGCCCTGCTCGTAGGCGTCCCATCGCGGCAGCGCCTGGCCCGGTGCCGCGAACCACGACCACAGCGCGCTCACGTCGTCGCGCGTGGTGGTCTCGTCGAGCGCGACGCCGATCTGGCTCGGCCCCACGCGGCGCAGGTTGGCCTGCGCGTCGCGCGCGCGCTGCATGATCTCGTCGGCGCGCGCGCCGGCATCGATGGTGAGGGTGTCGAACGCCTGCGCGGCGAGGTTCCGGAACCCCATCTGCTTCAGCCCGTCGGCGGCGATCGCGGTGTAGACCGCCACCCGTTGCGCGATTCGCCGCAGGCCCAGCGGCCCGTGGTAGACCGCGTACATGCTGGCGATCACCGCCAGCAGCACCTGCGCGGTGCAGATGTTGGAGGTGGCCTTCTCGCGCCGGATGTGTTGCTCACGCGTCTGCAGCGCGAGGCGGTAGGCCGGCTGGCCGTGGCTGTCGATGCTGGCGCCGACCAGACGGCCCGGCAGCGAGCGCTTGAACTCGTCGCGGCAGGCGAGAAACGCCGCGTGCGGGCCGCCGCAGCCCATCGGCACGCCGAAGCGCTGCGAGCTGCCGACCACGATGTCGGCGCCGAACTCGCCCGGTGCCTTCAGCAGCGTCAGCGCCAGCAGGTCGGCGGCGACGATGAGCGCGGCTTGTCTGGCATGCGCCTGCGCGACCAACGGCTCGAGGTCGCGGATCAGGCCCGTCGTCGACGGGTATTGCACCAGCACCGCGAAGCAGTCGTGCTGCTGCACCAGCTCGGGCACCGAGCCGAGCAGCACCTTCAGGCCGAGCGACTTGGCGCGGGTGCGCACGACGTCGATCGTCTGCGGGTGGCAGTCGTCGGCGACGATGATCGTGTCGCTCTTGCTGCGTACGCTGCGTTTGGACAGCGTCATCGCTTCGGCGGCGGCGGTGGCCTCGTCGAGCATCGACGCGTTGGCCATCGCCATGCCGGTGAGGTCGCACACCATGGTCTGGAAGTTGATCAGCGCCTCCAGCCGGCCCTGCGAGATCTCGGCCTGGTACGGCGTGTAGGCGGTGTACCAGGCGGGGTTCTCGAGGATGTTGCGTTGAATGACCCCCGGCGTCAGCGTGCCGTGGTAGCCCTGGCCGATGAACGACTTGAAGACCCGGTTGCGCTGCGCCAGTGTCTTCAGTTCCTGCAGCGCCTGCGCCTCGCTGGCCGCCGCGGGCAGCTGCATCGGCGTGGTGCGTGCGATCGAGCGCGGCACGACGGCGTCGATCAGCGCCTGGCGCGATGCCGCGCCGACCACCGACAGCATGTGGCGCTGCTCGTCGGGGTCGGGGCCGATGTGGCGGGTGGCGAACGGGGCGCCGTCTTCGAGTTCGGACAGGGGGATGCGGGCGGACATCAGCATGGGCGCGGGGCAATGCGGGTTGGGCGATCAGAGGGTCTTCAACAGCTTGTCGTAGGCCGGCGGGTCCATCAGCTCGTCGAACTGCTCCATGTGCGTGACGTGCACCTTGAAGAACCAGCCTTCGCCCATCGGGTCGCGGTTGACCAGCGCCGGGTCTTTGCGCAGCGCTTCGTTGACCTCGACGATCTCGCCCTCGACGGGCATGTAGATGTCGGCGGCGGCCTTGACCGACTCGACGACGCCGGCGACTTCGCCCTTCTTGTAGGTGCGCCCGACCTCGGGTAGATCGACGAACACCACGTCGCCGAGCGCGTCCTGCGCATGCGGCGTGATGCCGACCACGGCGGCCTCGTGGTCCTCGATGTTGATCCACTCGTGGTCGGGGGTGAACATGGTCGTCAAGGGTGCTCTCCTTAGGTGGCAAGGTGAAGGTCAGTCGGCGCCGGGCCGCTCCCACAGCCGACTGCGCCCAAGGCCACGAGGCGGCCCCTCGCGGGGCCGTGGGGGCAGCGAACGCAGTGAGCGTGGGGGC
>DASURM010000008.1:0-8625 GCA_036280035.1 Burkholderiaceae bacterium
ATCTGGGGCCGCGCGAGCGACGACGTCGGCAAGGCGATGATGCGCCAGCTCGAGACGCAGGAAGCGGTCGACCGCGCCGGCCAGCCGGTGCGCCAGGAGTCGTTCAACTCGATCTACATGATGGCCGACTCGGGCGCGCGCGGCTCGGCGGCGCAGATCCGCCAGCTGGCGGGCATGCGCGGCCTCATGGCCAAGCCCGACGGCTCGATCATCGAGACGCCGATCACGGCCAACTTCCGCGAAGGCCTCAACGTGCTGCAGTACTTCAACTCGACGCACGGCGCCCGCAAGGGCCTGGCCGACACGGCGTTGAAGACCGCGAACTCGGGCTACCTGACGCGCCGCCTGGTCGACGTGACGCAAGACCTCGTGGTGACGCAGGAAGACTGCGGCACCGGCAACGGCTTCGCGACGCGCGCGCTGGTCGAAGGCGGCGAGGTGATCGAGTCGCTGCGCGACCGCATCCTCGGCCGCGTGGCCGCGGTCGACGTGCTGCATCCCGAGACTCAGGGCGTGATCATCGATGCCGGGGCCATGCTCGACGAGGAGGCGCTCGATGCGATCGAGAACGCCGGCGTCGACGAGGTCAAGGTGCGCACGCCGCTGACCTGCGAGACCCGCTTCGGCATCTGCGCCAAGTGCTACGGCCGCGACCTCGGCCGCGGCGGCCTGGTCAACGTCGGCGAGGCGGTCGGCGTGATCGCCGCGCAGTCGATCGGCGAGCCGGGCACGCAGCTGACGATGCGCACCTTCCACATCGGCGGCGCGGCGCAGCGCGCGGCGGTGGCCAACAACGTCGAGGCCAAGAGCGACGGCATCGTCGGCTTCAACCCGACGATGCGCTACGTCACCAGTGCCAAGGGCGATCTGGTGGTGATCGCGCGCTCCGGCGAGGTCATCATCCTCGATGCCCACCATCGCGAACGCGAGCGCCACAAGGTGCCGTACGGGGCGACGCTCAACGTCAAGGCCGACCAGTCGATCAAGGCCGGCACGGTGCTGGCGACCTGGGATCCCCTGACCCGGCCGATCATCACCGAGTTCGCGGGCCGCGCGAAGTTCGAGAACGTCGAGGAAGGCGTCACCGTGGCCAAGCAGGTCGACGAGGTCACCGGCCTGTCGACGCTGGTGGTCATCGACCCCAAGCGCCGCGGCGCGGCCAAGGTGGTGCGCCCGCAGGTCAAGCTGCTCGACTCGATGGCGCAGGAGGTGAAGATTCCCGGCACCGACCACTCGGTGACGATCGGCTTCCCGGTCGGCGCGCTGATCCAGATCCGCGATGGCCAGGACCTCGCCCCGGGCGAAGTGCTGGCGCGCATCCCGGTCGAAGGCCAGAAGACGCGCGACATCACCGGCGGCCTGCCGCGGGTGGCCGAGCTGTTCGAAGCGCGCAGCCCGAAGGACAAGGGCACGCTGGCCGAGATCACCGGCACCGTGAGCTTCGGCAAGGAGACCAAGGGCAAGCTGCGGCTGCAGATCACCGACCCCGACGGCAAGGTGTATGAAGAACTGGTGCCCAAGGAGAAGAACATCCTGGTGCACGAAGGCCAGGTGGTGAACAAGGGCGAGCTGATCGTCGACGGCCCGGCCGACCCGCAGGACATCCTGCGCCTGCTGGGCGTCGAGGAGCTGGCGCGCTACATCGTCGACGAGGTGCAGGACGTCTACCGCCTGCAGGGCGTGAAGATCAACGACAAGCACATCGAAGTGATCGTGCGGCAGATGCTGCGTCGGGTGGCCGTGGCCAACCCTGGCGATGCGAACTACATTGCCGGCGAGCAGGTCGAGCGCTCGGAGTTGTTCGACACCAACGACCGCCTGCGCTCGGAAGGCAAGCTGCCTGCCACCTACAACGACTTGCTGCTGGGCATCACCAAGGCGAGCCTGTCGACCGACTCGTTCATCTCCGCGGCGTCGTTCCAGGAAACCACGCGCGTGCTGACCGAGGCGGCGATCATGGGCAAGCGCGATGAACTGCGCGGCCTGAAGGAGAACGTCATCGTCGGCCGCCTGATTCCGGCGGGCACCGGCATGGCCTACCACCAGGCGCGCAAGGCCAAGGAAGAGATGGACGAGACCGAGCGCCGTGCCATCGCGTTGCAGGAAGCCGAAGAGCTTGCCGCAGCGCAGTTGGCCAACGTCGACGCGCAGGCCGCCGCCGCGGCAGGGGCGGCAGGCGGCGAGACGACCGAAAACTGAAAACAACAACGGGCGACCCGCTCGCCCGGCATGCAGTCCTTCGGGGCGGCCTGCGGGCCGCCCTTCTTCATGGCGCGCCGGATCGTCGGCGAGACCGTCTCGCCGCAGTCAGTGCGCCGCCTGTGTGCGCTCGAGGGTGTTCAGCGTCACCCGGAAGCAAGCGCCCGGACCCTCTGCGGGGACGAACGCGAGCGAGCCGCCGAGGTGACGCATGATCTGCCAGCTGATCGCAAGCCCGAGCCCGGCGCCGCTGGCCGCGGTGCGCTGGCGCGCTGCGCCGCGCGGGAAGCGCGAGAAGATGTGCCCGCGATGCTCGTGCGGGATGCCCGGGCCGTTGTCGGAGATCAGAACCTGGTAGAGGCCGTCGCGCACGCCGCTGTTGATCGTCACCCGCGGCTGCGCGCTGGTGTTGTACTTGATCGCGTTGGAGATCAGGTTGATGAAGACCTGGCACAGCCGATCCTCGTTGGCCACCACCGCGACGTCGGTCGCCCGCTCGTCGCTGAACAGCGGCACGCGCGCATCGCCCAGACCCTGGCAGATGAGGATCGAGCTCTCGAGCGCTGCCTCCGGGTCGATGCGCGACAGCGGCCAGCGCGCTTCGCCGCCCTCGAGCAAGCTCAGGTCGAGCGTGCTGTCGAGCAGCCGGGTCAGCCGCACGCTCTCGTCGTGGATGATGCGCACGAAGCGCTGCGCCTTCACCGGGTCCAGGCTCTTTGCCTCGAGCAGGATCTGCGAGAACGACCTGATCGAGGTCATCGGCGTTCGCACCTCGTGGCTGACCTGACTCAGGAAGTCGTCCTTCTCCTGGTCCAGCCGCGTCAGGCGTGCATTCGCGTCGCGCAGTTGGGCTGCAGCGGCCTCGAGCTGGCGCGACTTCTCCTCGAGCTGCCGGCTGTGCTCGGCCATGCGTCGCGTCTCGTCGGCGATCTTCATCAGCTCGTCGAGGCTGATGGTCTCGACGGTGACCGCTTCGGAGATCACCGCGCGCGCCGTCGCGGCGCCGACGCTACCGGCGAGCTTGCGTTCGAGCTGCGTGATGAACGCGTCGTCGGCGATCGGCGGGCCGCGCTCGAGCCCCTGGTCGCGTGCCGCGCGGTCGAAGAAGCGCACCGTCTCCTCGGTGCCCAGGATGCGTTGCGCCAGCACGCTCAGGTCCGCCGCTGCCGCGGTGCGGCGGATCAGCCCCGAGGTGGCCTCTGCAGGCGCGCGGAACACGTCGACGAACAGCGTGCTCTGCAGGCGCTCGATCGGGCGCGGCTGGCGCAGCAGCGACACCAGCACGTACAGCAGCGTGTTCGTGCCGATGCTCCAGAACAGCGAGTGCACCAGCGGATCGAGCCCCGACAGGCCGAACAGCGCATGCGGCTCGAGCGCAGCGATTCCGAACGGGCCGTGGTGCAGGGTATCGGCCGGCACCACGGCGTCGGCACCGAGACTGGGCAGGAACAGCGTGTACGCCCACAGGATCGTGCCTGCGCCGAGCCCGACGATGGCGCCGCCGGCGTTGCCTCCGCGCCAGAACAGGCCGCCGATCAGCGCGGGCGCGAACTGCGCCACGCCGGCGAACGAGATCAGGCCGATCGAGGCCAGCGCGTCGCCGGTGCCGCTGAGGCGGAAGTACAGGAAGCCGAGCGCGAGCATGACGCAGATCCCCGCGCGCCGGGTGACCAGCAGGAACCGGCGCAGTTCGCCGCTGGCATCCTGCGGTACCCATTTGAAGCGCATCGCCAGCGGCATCACGAGGTGATTGGAAATCATCGTCGACAGGGCGATGCAGGCGACGATCACCATCGAGGTCGCCGAGGAGAAACCCCCGATGAATGCGAGCAATGCCACCGTGTTGTGCCCGGCCCACATCGGCAGCGTCAACACGAACATGTCGGGGTTCGACCCTTCAGGCAACTCGCTGAGGCCCGTGATCGCGATCGGAAGGACCGACAGCGAGATCAGGAACAGGTACAGCGGGAACAGCCATGATGCGGTGCGCAGGTGTCGCTCGTCGGCGTTCTCCACCACGGTGATCTGGAACTGGCGCGGCAGGCACACGACGGCAACTGCCGACAGCAAGGTGACCGTCACCCAGCGCACGCCGAAGTCGTCGGGGGTGTGCAACATCTGAGGTGTGGCGCGCGCGAAGCTCTCGCCGATGCCGCCCGACAGTCCGAACACCGCCAGCGCGCCCACCGTCAGCAGCGCCACCAGCTTGACCACCGCTTCGAGCGCGATCGCGGCCACCACCCCGTGGTGCTGCTCCTTGGCATCCACGTTGCGGGTGCCGAACACAATGGTGAACAGCGCCATGCCCGCCGCGATCCAGAACGCGGCCTCGAAGTCCGGCGGCGCGCTCGGCAGTCCCGACGGATCCTCCGGCCCGGCGCTGCTGATCACCTGGAAGGTGGTGGTCACGGCACGCAACTGCAGCGCGATGTACGGGGCGATGCCGACCACGGCGACCAGCGTCACCAGCGCAGCCAGCGGCGCGTTCTTGCCGTAGCGCGACGAGATCATGTCGGCGATCGAGGTGGCGCCGTGCACGTGCCCGATGCGCACTAGCTTGCGCAGCAGCGCCCACCAGCCGATGAACACCAGCGACGGGCCGATGTAGATGGTCGCGAACTCCAGGCCGTTGCGGGCAGCCGAGCCGACCGCGCCGTAGAAGGTCCACGAGGTGCAGTAGATCGAAATCGACAGCGTGTACACCACCGGCGACTGCAGCCAGCCGAGTTGCCCGGCGCGCGCGCGCTTGTCGCCGACGTAGGCGACCACGAACAGCAGCGCCACGTACAGCAGCGCGATCGGCAGGATCAGCTCGGCGTGGAGCATCCGTCGGGTGGCGCAGGCGTGCGCGGCTGCAGCGCGCGCCCCAACAGCGCGGCGCCCAGCACGAGCGCGAGCCAGACGCCGAACAGGTAGACGACGATCAGCGGCACGCCGGCGATCCTGATCGGCACCGCGAACAGCACGATCACCGGCGGCATCAGCAGCAGCAGCCCGAGCAGCGGCAGCACGATCGCGGCGTCGCGAGCGCGCGCCTCGCGCTCGGGTGGGGTCGGAAGCAACTCGGTCGCCACGGTGCGGACCCTCGAAACGCCGTCACGCCTGGGCCAGTCGGCGCACCGCGTCGACGACCTCGGTGTTGGAGAACGGCTTGGTCATGAACGCCTCGACGCCGATCTCCTCGGCCAGGCGCCGGTCGTGGGGCTGGCCTTTCGCGGTCAGCACCATCACCGGCAGATGGCGCAGTGCGGGGTCGGTCTTGACGGCCTTCAACACCTCGAAGCCGCTGCGCTTGGGCAGCATCAGGTCGAGCACCACCACATCGGGCGGATCGCGCTGCAGCCGGCGCAGGGCCTCGTCGCCGTCGAATGCGGCGCTCACCGCGAAGCCCTCCTGCCCGAGCACGAAGCTCAGCGACTCGACGATGTTCGCATCGTCCTCCGCGATCAGCACCTTGATGGCAGCGCGCTTCTTGACATCGGGGCTCGCCATCGGGCCAGTGTAGCCACGCGCCTCGGCGCCAGGCTGCGTGAGTTCCCGGTGGTTCAGGCGTCGATCACGGGGTCTTCCTGGCGGAAGGCGCAATCCGTGCGCGGGCAGACGCGGCAGTTCGGGCCCACCGGCACCGCCCTGGCGGCAGACGCGAGATCCAGGCCGTCGCAGTAGACGGTCTGGTCGGCGTAGAGCACATTGCAAGCCAGCATCACCGACGCCAGGCGCCGCGGCATCGGGAACGCCGGCCCGGGCTCGTCGACGGTGCGTGCGACGAGCAAGAAGCGCTCGCCGCCGGGAAACTCGACCAGCTGCCGCACCAGTGCCCCGGGCGATTGCAGCGCCAGGTAGATCGCCCACAGCGGGCAGGCGCTACCGTGCCGGGGCAGGGTCAGCCGCGGCAGCGGCACGCGCCGTGTCAGGTAGCCCGCGGCGTCGATCCGCATCAACGCGAACGGCACGCCTTCGGCTCCGGGGCGGCGCAAGGTCACCAGGCGGCCGCAGGCGTGCGCGAAGCCGACCCCGAATGTGCGTCCGAGCGCCTCGGCATCGAACTTCACGCGGCGTGCCGCGGCGAGAAACTCGTCGTACGGCATGACGATCGCGGCGGCCAGATAGGCCGCGAGCGCTCGCCCTGCGCGCCGCCGTGCGGCGTCGTTGGTGAGCGAGGTCGCGCGCTGCAACTCGGCGGCCAGCGGGTCGTCGCCACCGGTCGACTCGGCAGCGCGCAGTGCCAACTCGAGCCGGGTGGTGCCCGGTGGTGGCCGCTCCCCGTGGCGGCTCTCGAGCAAAGATGCGAGCCGCGGCTCGATGTCATCGTCGCCGGTGATGCCGGCCGTCTTGCGCAGCGCATCGGCCGCTTCTTCGAGGGCTGGAAAGTAATGGTCGCGGTCGGCGAGGAAGTCGTCGACCTCGCCTGCGGGGGTCACCGAGCGAACGGCCGAATGCGCGCGCTCGAAGAAGGCCGCCAGGGCCTGGGCCAGATCGGCCAGGCGCCGGCTGTCGCTGCCGACGATGGTGGCAAAGCGGCGCAACTGCGCCGGCGCCAGGTTCTCGGCGTGCTCGACGATCTCGGCCGATGACTTGATGGCTGCCACGCGCGTAAGCAGGCTATGCACCGCGTCGGCCAGGAACGGGTCGTGGCGCAGGCGGTCGGACAGCGCGTTGACCGCGCGCCCGCGGTCGAGCCACGCGCGGTGCAGTGCGACCAGCGCGCGCGCCCACTGCGGGTGGTGGCCGGCAACGTCGGCCGCCGCCGCGCGATCCAGCCCCAACCCATGGAGTACGGGCTCGGCCGTCAGCTCGGTCAAGTCGGCGAGCAGCCGGCGCTCGGCTGCGCCATCCAGGTCGTCGACCGCCAGGCCGAGAGCGTCGGCGATGTGCTTGAGCAGCGCGCCGCCGATGCTGCGGCGCCCGGC
The DNA here is from genome assembly GCA_036280035.1 of Burkholderiaceae bacterium. Taxonomy (GTDB): domain Bacteria; phylum Pseudomonadota; class Gammaproteobacteria; order Burkholderiales; family Burkholderiaceae_C; genus JAEUPI01. The sequence goes on from DASURM010000008.1 coordinate 7,110, forward strand.
CTCGATCAGATTCAGGTACGACGCCGAGATGCCGAGCGCTGCCGCCAGGCTCGCTTGGGTTATGCCGAGCGCCCGCCGCCGGTCGCGGATCCTCGGACCCACCAGCAGCGCCTGGGTCGAGCGCATCGCGGAGCGAATTCCATCGGGCTTCATGTTGCGGTGCAAGGTCGAGAATCGACACAGTTTTCCGTGTCGATGTTAAGAATAAACAAAAAAATCCAGATATATCAATGAGATATTGCCATATTGACAACCTTGGTGGACCATTGTTTGCCAAAGTTCGCTGACAGACGCTTCAGCGCGCAATGCCCAAGGAGACCATGCATGAACGACATCCTCAAGGACGCACAACGCCGCCGGCTGCTCAAGACCGGCGCTGCCATCGGGGCCGGCCTCGGTGCCCCGTCGCTGCTGCTGCCGGCCAGCGCGTGGGCCGAAGGCCGCCCGCCGATCGGCACCTGGCCTGAGGGCTCGTCGGGCCCCACCGTCTATGCCGGCGCTGCCTATCCGTTGACCGGAACCTACGCGGCGCAGGGCGCGGACGAACTCAAAGGCGCGCAACTTGCCGTCGAGCACATCAACAACGGCCACCCGCTGATGAAGGTGATGTCGCCCAAGACCAAGAACGGCGTGCTCGGCAAGAAGCTCGAGCTGTTGTACGCAGACTCCGGCGCGAAGCCGAACAACGCGGTCCAGATCGCGCAGCGGTTCATCAGCGAGAACAAGGTCGTGGTGCTGACGGGATCCACCTCGTCGGCGGTGGCGGTGGCGATGAACAAGTTCGCCCAGCGCGAGAAGGTGCTGTACTTCGCCGGCCTTTCCGGCTCGAACGACACCACCGGCAAGGATTGCGTGCGCTATGGCGTCCGGCAGGACTTCTTCGGCCAGACGGCGGCGGCGGCGATCGGCCCGGTGATGCTCAAGCAGTTCGGCAAGAACCGCAAGGCGGCGTTCATGACGCCGGACTACACCTACGGCCACACAGTCACCAAGTCAGTGAACGACTACCTGACCAAGAACGGCGGCTGGACGCAGGTGACCGATCAGGTGTCGCCGCTGGGCACGCAGGACTTCAGCCAGTATCTGACCAACATCGCCAACTCGGGCGCCGAGTTCCTGATCAACGTGAACTGGGGCCGCGACGCGGTGCTGTCGACCCAGCAGGCACACAAGTTCGGCCTGCTGCCGAAGATGACGCTGGTGGTTCCGTACCAGACCCCGTTCCTGGCGCAGGAGGTCGGCGCCGAAATCACGCAGGGCGTGCTTGCAGCGACCGATTTCTGGTGGACGCTCGAGGACAAGTACCCGAACTCCAAGATGTTCGTCGAGGCGTTCCAGAAGAAATTCAACTACCCGCCCGAGTGGAGCGCGGAGCAGGGCTACGTCAGCTTCGCGCACTGGGCACGCATGGTCGAAGACGCCGGCACCTTCTATCCGCCCGACGTCATCAAGGCCTACGAGAAGGGCGAAACCATCCCGTCGCTCATCGGAGACGTGCACTATCGGCCGCAAGACC
>DASURM010000009.1:0-5711 GCA_036280035.1 Burkholderiaceae bacterium
TGCTGGCCTGCAGCGACGGCCTGTGGCACTACTTCACGCCAAAGGAACTGGGCGCGATCGTCCACGCGCTGCCGCCGCGCGAGGCCAGCGAGATGCTGGTCAGCAAGGCGCGCCAGCGCGCCCGCGGCGCCGGTGACAACCTGTCGCTGGCGCTGATCCGCATCGATTCGCTCACCTGAGCGCCGACGCTGCCGGGGCGCTCGGCACGGGCAGCGGCGCCGCCGGCGGCTTGTGTGCAGCGCGCTCGGCGTTTCGCTCGAGCACCGCTTCTTCGTGTGCCTTGGCGCGCGCGCGGCGCTCGGCGGATTGCGCGGCACGGCGCGCCGCTTCGGCGTCGGCCGCTGCGGCCTCCTCAGCCGATCGCGACTCGAAACGCCCGCCGGGCCGACTGGCGGCGGTCGGCGACGACTGAGTCGTCGTCCGCACCCGCTCCTGCGGCGCCGATGCGGCGGTGCTGCGCTGCGCTGCCGCGGCCTGCTGCGCCTGCTTGTCTGCGATGCGCTGCCGCCGCTCGTCGGCGCGGCGCCTGCGCTGCGCATCGTCGAGCGCCGCCTGCTCGCGCGCCACGCGGTCGAGTGTGGCGCGACGCTCGGCCTTGGCCCGGTCGATGCAGCTGGTGACGACGAAACCACGCTCGCATTCGCGCACAGCCTGCTCGTAGCGCGCCTGCGCTGCGTCACGCTCGGCAGCGAGCCGGTCGCGCTGCGCCTGCTCCGACGGCTCGCCTTCGGCCGCCGTTGCGCCCAACGCCAGCACCGCCAGGCAGGCGACGATCCAGGTGCGACGAATCGGGCGGGCCTGCATCGCGGCCTCAGGTGATCGCCGTTTCGACGTCACGCCGCTGCAAGCCGAGGTAGGCCGGCGACTGCATCTCGACCAGCCGCGACACCGTGCGCACGAACTCGTACGCCAGCGGGCCGCCTTCGTACAGTGCCTGCGGCGGCACCGCCGCCGAGACGATCAGCTTGACGCGCCGGTCGTACAGCACGTCGACCAGCAGCGTGAAGCGACGCGCCTCGCTGGCCAGCCGCGGCGGCATCTGCGGCACGTCCGACAGCAGCACGGTGTGGAACTGCTGCGCCAGCTCGAGGTAGTCGTTCTGCGAGCGCGGGCCGCCGCAAAGCGTCCCGAAGTCGAACCACACCACGCCGCCGGCGCGGCGCAGCGCGCGCAGCTCGCGATGCTCGATGTGCAGCAGCGGATCCTCGTCGCGCGCCTCGGCCAGGCGCTCGAACGCGCGCCGCAGCGCCGCGTCGGCATCGGGCCCCAACGGGCAGTGGTACATCGACATCGTCTGCAGCGTCGCGCGGCGATAGTCGGTGCCGTTGTCGACGTCGATGATCTCGAGCTTCTCCTCGAGCAGTTCGATCGCCGGCAGGATGCGCTCGCGGTGCAGCCCGTTGGGGTACAGCTCGTCGGGGCGGAAATTCGACGTCGTCACGATCGACACCCGGTTCGCGAACAGCGACTCCAGCAGCCGGTGCAGGATCATCGCATCGGTGATGTCGGAGATGTGGAATTCGTCGAAGCAGATCAGCCGGTGCCGCCGTGCGACGCGCCGCCCCAGCTCGTCGAGCGGATCGACGATGCCCTTCAGCTCCTGCAGTTCGCGATGCACCTCGCGCATGAATTCGTGGAAGTGCAGCCGTGTCTTGCGGGTCAGCGGCACCGCCTGGAAGAAGCAGTCCATCAGGAAGCTCTTGCCGCGTCCGACTCCGCCGTACATGTAGACACCGCGCGGGATCGGCGGGCGAACGAGCAGCTTCGTCACCGCGTTGCCGCGCCTCGCCTTGTAGTCGGCCCACTCGTTCTCGCAACGCTCGAGCGCGTCGATGGCGCGCAGCTGCGCGGGGTCGCTCGCGTAGCCGCGCTCCGCGAGGGTCTGCTCGTAGAGCGCGCGGACGGGCACGTCAGTCGGCGCCGGGCCGCTCCCAAGCCGACTGAGCGCCCCCTCGGGGGGGTGAGCCCGCACCGAGCGAGCGCCTGCGCGCTCGCGAGCGGCTGGCAAACGCCGTCCGGCATGCCAGCCGGACGGCAGCGAACGAAGTGAGCGTGGGGGCCGTCAAGTTCAGAGATTCAAGGTTCGCCTGTCGACGGCCAGGGCGGCTTCCTTGGTGGCCTCGCTCAGCGACGGGTGCGCGTGGCAGATGCGCGCGATGTCTTCGGCCGATGCCTTGAACGACATCGCGACCACCGCCTCGGCGATCAGCTCGGATGCGAGCGGCCCGATCACGTGCACGCCGAGGATCTCGTCGCTGGCGGCGTCGGCGATGAACTTGACGAAGCCGGTGGTGTCGCCGAGCGCGCGTGCGCGGCCGTTGGCCATGAACGGGAACTGGCCGCTCCTGTAGGAACGCCCTGCGGCCTTCAGCTGCGCCTCGGTCTGGCCGACCCAGGCGATCTCGGGCGACGTGTAGATCACCCATGGGATGGTGTTGAAGTCGACGTGTCCGTGCTGGCCGGCGATGCGTTCGGCCACTGCGACGCCCTCTTCCTCGGCCTTGTGCGCGAGCATCGGGCCGCGCACCACGTCGCCGATCGCCCACACGCCTTGCAGGTTCGTGCGGCATTCGTCGTCGACGACGACCGCGCCGCGCTCGTCGAGCTTCAGGCCCACCGCGTCGGGGTTCAGGCCCGCGGTGTGCGCCAGGCGGCCGATCGACACGATCAGCCGCTCGACCTCGAGGGTGGACGCTGCGCCCTTGGCGTCGGTGTAGGCAACGCTCACGCCCTTCTTCGTGGCCTTGACTTCGCCGATCCGGACGCCGAAGTGCAGCTTCAGCCCCTGCTTGCCGAAAGCCTTCAACGCCTCCTTGGCGACCGCCTCGTCGGCCATCGGCAGCAGCGTGGGCAGCGCCTCGAGGATCGTCACCTCGGCGCCGAGCCGGCGCCAGACCGATCCCATCTCGAGGCCGATCACCCCCGAGCCGACGACGCCGAGCGTCTTGGGTATCGCGGGGATGCGCAGCGCGCCGTCGTTGGACAGGATGCGGTCTTCGTCGAAAGGGGCGCCCGGCAATTGCCGCGGGCTCGAGCCGGTGGCGACGATCACGTGTCTGGCGGCCAGCGTCTCGTTACTCGTCGCCCCGCTCACCGCGACTTCATAGCCGCCATCGGCCGCCTTCACGAACGAGCCGGTGCCGTGGAAGAACGCGACCTTGTTCTTCTTGAACAAGTAGACGATGCCGTCGTTGTTCTGCTTGACGATGGCGTCCTTGCGCGCGAGCAGCTTCTTCAGGTCGAGCTTCAGCGCGCCGACCTCGATGCCGTGGTCGGCAAAGTGATGTCCGGCCTGCTCGAAGTTCTCGCTCGACTGCAGCAGCGCCTTGCTCGGGATGCAGCCGATGTTGGTGCACGTGCCCCCGAGCGCCGGGCCACCCGCCGCGCCTTTCCAGTCGTCGATGCAGGCCACCTGCATGCCGAGTTGGGCGGCACGGATCGCCGCGATGTAGCCGCCGGGGCCGCCGCCGACGACGACGACGTCGAATGCTTTGCTGGTCATTTCAGTTCTGCTTCGTCAATGCGAGATCAGGGTGACGACGCCGCCGCCGATCAGCGGCACGCCCAGGGCGCGCCGCAACATCAGCGCGTCGCCGAACAACAGGCATGGGATCGCGCCCCGTCAGATGTCGAACAGCAGGCGCGCGGGATCCTCCAGCGCCTCCTTCATCGCCACCAGGCTGAGCACCGCCTCGCGGCCGTCGACGATGCGATGGTCGTAGCTCAGCGCCAGGAAGTTCATCGGCCGCACCACGACCTGGCCGTTCTCGACCACGGCGCGGTCCTTGGTGGCGTGCACGCCGAGGATCGCGCTCTGCGGCGGGTTGATGATGGGCGTCGACAGCATCGAGCCGAACACGCCGCCGTTGCTGATCGAGAACGTGACGCCGGTCAGCTCCTCGATGCCGAGCTTGCCGTCGCGCGCCTTGGCGCCGTATTCGGCGATCTTCTTCTCGATGTCGGCAAAGCTCATCTGGTCGGCGTTGCGCACGATCGGCACCACCAGGCCGCGCGGCGAGCCCACCGCGATGCCGATGTCGAAGTAGCCGTGGTAGACGATGTCGTTGCCGTCGACGCTGGCGTTGACCACCGGGTAGCGCTTCAGCGCCGCCACCACCGCCTTGACGAAGAAGCTCATGAAGCCGAGCTTGACGCCGTGCTCCTTCTCGAACCTCTCCTGGAAGCGCTTGCGCATCTCCATCACCGGGGCCATGTTGACCTCGTTGAAGGTGGTGAGGATCGCGTTGGTCGCCTGCGACTGCAGCAGCCGCTCGGCCACGCGCGCGCGCAGCCGCGACATCGGCACCCGCTGCTCGGGGCGGTCGCCGAGGTTCATGCTGACCGGTGCGGCCACCGCGGGCAGCGCGGGTGCGGGCGCCACCGGCGGCGGTGCCTTCGCCGGCGCGGGCGGAACCGGCGCGGCGGCGAGCACGTCGCCCTTGGTGATGCGGCCGTCCTTGCCGGTGCCGGCGACCGAGCCGGGCGCCAGGCCCCGATCGGCCATCAGCTTGGCTGCCGCCGGCATCGCAACGCCGGCCTTGCTGCCAGGCGCGGCGGCAGCCGCAGCCATCGATGCAGGGGCGGCGGCCGCCGCGGGTGTGGGCGCGGCGGCGGCGGCCGGAGCGGCAGCGGCAGCCTTGCCCTCGGTGTCAATTCTCGCGATCAATTGGTCGCTGGTCACCGTGGCGCCGTCGGGCGCCACCAGCTCGGCCAGCACGCCGTCGACCGGCGCCGGCACTTCGAGCACCACCTTGTCGGTCTCGATCTCGATCAGGATCTCGTCCATCGCCACGGCGTCGCCGGGCTTCTTCTTCCACTGCATCAGCGTGGCCTCGGCCACCGACTCCGACAGCTGCGGAACCTTGACTTCTACGATTGCCATTTGTGCGCTTCTTCTGTGTTTGACGACGGATGACGTTGCCTGCGGCGGCATGACTAGCCGGGCCTTTGGCCCGGCGTCATGCGAGCGCAGCGAGCGTCATCGTTCATTCATTTGGTGAGGACAAAGCCCTTCAGCTTGCCCAGCGCCTGGTCGAGCAGCGCCTTCTGTTGCTCCTGGTGCAGATGCGGGTAGCCCACCGCCGGCGATGCCGACGCAGGCCGCCCGGCGTAGCCCATGCGCTGCCCTTCGCTCATGTTCTCGTGGATCTGGTGCTGGATGAAGAACCACGCCCCTTGGTTCTGCGGCTCGTCCTGGCACCACACCACCTCGGTGACGTTGGGATAGCGCTTCATCTCGGCAGCGAACGCCTTGTGCGGGAACGGATAGAGCTGCTCGATGCGCAGCACCGCGACGTCCCAGGCCTTGCGCTGGTCGCGATACTTGATGAGGTCGTAGCCGACCTTGCCCGAGCAGGCGATCACGCGCTTGACCTTGTCGGCCTCGACCTCGGCGCGGGTCGGTCCGATCACGGTCTTGAACTCGCCCTTGGTGAACTCGGCCAGCGGCGAGGTCGCATCCTTGGCCCGCAGCAGCGACTTCGGCGTCATGATCACCAGCGGCTTGCGGAACTGGCGCACCATCTGGCGGCGCAGCAGGTGGAAGACCTGGCTGGCCGACGTGGGTTGCACCACCTGCATGTTGTTCTCGGCCGCCAGTTGCATGAAGCGCTCGAGCCGTGCCGACGAGTGCTCGGGCCCTTGCCCCTCGTAGCCGTGCGGCAGCATCAGCGTCAGGCCGTTGACACGCCCCCACTTGACCTCGCCGGCGG
>DASURM010000010.1:0-6437 GCA_036280035.1 Burkholderiaceae bacterium
CGAGGCACGCACTCGCTCGATGACACGGAGGTCCGCGTGTACCGCTACTGCCGCGTCGCGAAGAGCAATCTCTTGCTGTGTCAGTCGCGCTGCGTTGCCGAGTAGACCCACGCACAGTGCGGCGAGGTCTTGTTCGGCACCGGGAAGCAAGTCGCTCTGCTGCGCGCTGGAGGGCAACACTTCCAGGTTCCTTTGGCCGTGAATGGTCTGACGCTGTATGAAAGTACAGTATCCTACATGACATGTTTGAGCGCTAGGCGCGGCGCTCGCACCAGCCACGCATGATCGCATGCAGCGCGTCGAGGCCGTCGGTCAGCGCCGCCGGACCGGGCTGCAGGATCAGCGGCGACTTCACCTCGTGCAGCTCGCCGTCGCGCACCGCGGGCACGGCGGCGAAGCCGGCGCGAGCGGCCACCCGCTCGGGCCTGAACTTCTTGCCGCACCACGAGCCGATGATCACGTCGGGCGCCGCGCGCACGATCTCGCCACCGTCGGCGACGATGCGCTCGCGCGCGAGCGACGCCGCAGCGCGTTGTGGGAAGACGTCGTCGCCGCCGGCGACTCCGATCAGCTCGCTGACCCAGCGGATCGCGCTGATCGCCGGCTCGTCCCATTCCTCGAAGTACACGCGCGGTCGCCTCGGCAGCGCTGCCGCCGAGGCGCGCGTGCGATCGAGGTGCGCCTGCAGCGTGTCCACATACCGTCGTGCGCGATCGGCAGCACCGACCATCGCACCGAGCCGCAGCACGTAGCCGAGGATGCCCTCGACGCTGCGGTGGTTGGCGATCCACACCTCGACGCCGGCCTTGACGAGCGCGGAGGCGATGTCGGCCTGGATGTCGGAGAAGCCGATCGCCAGATCGGGCGCCAGCTCGAGAATGCGATCGATCTTCGCGCTGGTGAACGCGCTGACCTTGGGCTTCTCCTGTCGCGCCTGTGGCGGCCGCACCGTGAAGCCCGAGATGCCGACGATGCGCCGCTGCTCGCCCAGCGCGTACAGCACCTCGGTGGGCTCCTCGGTCAGGCAGACGATGCGTTCGGGCAGCGTGGGCATGTTCGTCGCCTTGGCGCTGCGCGCCGAGCCCGAGACGCTATACCCGCCGTGCGTCCGATGGCAACGCAATGCCCCGGGTGTCGAGCACCTTGGCCACGGCACCGCGCGTGATCGCGCCGAGCAGGATCTCGTTGCAGCCGGCGAGCCCCGCGCGGACCCGATTGGTGGGCGTCAGTTGATCGGCCACCAGCACGAGCACGGGCTTGAGCACACCGGGCAGGCGGCTACGCTCGCGCACGTCGTTGCACAGGTCCATCGCATCGCCGCCATCGGCGGGGTGCAACGCTTGGTCGACGAACACCGCGACGAACGGCCACGGTGCGGGCAGGTCCGGCGGGTCAGGTCGCACCTGCACCTCGAAGCCGAAGGCCCTGAGTTGCTCGCACAGCGGGTCGGGGTCGCTGCCGACTTCGCGCAGCACCAGGATCGCGGGCGCCGAAGGTTTGACCGCTGGCGGCGGAAGCGCCGCGGGCGCGCCCTTGACGGCCGTGGCAGGGGCAGGCGCGGGCATCGGTGCCGGCGGTGCCTTGGGTTGCACGCTGGGCGGTGCGGAGGGCGCGGCCTTCGGCGCCGCGTCGATCGAGGTGTCCACCGATGCAGCAGGCGGCGCTGCCGAAAGCGGAGGCAGCGATGCGGTCAGCGTCGGCAGGGGCATTGCGGTCGGCGCCGGTTTCGATGCGGTCGGCGTTGGCGGGGTCGGCGCCGTCGGCGCCGTCGGCGCCGGTGGGAGCGACTCGGTCAGCGTCGGTAGCAGTGATTCAGTCAGCGTCGACGGCAACGACTCGGTCAGCGTCGCTGGCAACGATTCGGTCAGCGTCGGCAGGGCCGGCGATGGCGGCGCGTCGGCAAGCGTCCCAGCCATCGTTTCCTGCCCTGCATCGCGGAGTCGTTCCTTGCGCACCTGCGCGCGCCGCGCCGCGCGTTGCGCCGCGCGCTCGGCCTCCGGGTCGCCGAGCCAGGGTGCGGGTCGCGCCTCGGGGTCGGAAACGACGAACTCCTCGCCGACTGGCTTGCTGGTCGCAGCAGGCGGCGGCGGGATCTCGATGTCGCGCAAGGTGATCGACAGCGGCGGCGCCTCGGGCTCCGAGGCGCGCTTGGGCTTGGCCTGGGTCAGCTTGCCGGGCCGGGTGCGGCGGTCGTTCGGCGTTGTCACCGTCGTCAGGCGGATTGCGGTCCGAGGTAGGTTTCGGCGATGCGCACCCAGTAGCTGGCGCCGGTGGTCAGCACGCGATCGTTGAAATCGTAGCCCGGGTTGTGCACCATGCAGCCACCCTCGCTGCCGACCCCGTTGCCGATGAAGACGTAGCAGCCGGGCACCCGCTCGAGAAAGAACGCGAAGTCCTCGCTCCCGGTGACCGGCTGTGCGTCGGCCACCAGGCCGTCGTCGCCAAGCCATTGGTGCACCACGCGCCGGCAGAACGCGCTCTGCTCAGGCTGGTTGTAGAGCATCGGGTAGCGGCGCTGGTAGTCGACCTGCGCGCTGGCGCCGTAGACCGCGGCCTGCGCATGCGCGATCTCGGTGATGCGCTGCTGGAGCAGGTCGCGGACCTTGGGCTTGTAGGCGCGCACGGTGAGCTTGAGCGTCGCGTCGCCCGGGATCACGTTGGGCGCGTCGCCGGCGTGGAAGGCGCCGACGGTGACCACGCCCATCTCCAGCGGAGGCACGTTGCGCGACACGACCGTCTGCAGCGCCATCACGATGCTCGATGCGGCGACCACCGGATCGACCGCGTCCTGCGGGATCGCGCCGTGGCCACCCTTGCCGCGTACGGTGATCGTGCAGGTGTCGGAGCTGGCCAGCGCGTAGCCCGGCACGATCGCGAACCTGCCCTCGGGCTGGCCTGGCATGTTGTGCATGCCGAACATCGCCTCGCACGGGAACAGCTTCAGGAAACCGTCGTCGAGCATGCGCTTGGCGCCGGCCAGGCCCTCTTCGGCGGGCTGGAACACCAGGTGCAGGTGGCCGTCGAAGCGGCGCGTGGCGGCGAGGTGGCGCGCCGCCGCCAGCAGCATCGCGGTGTGGCCGTCGTGGCCGCAGGCGTGCATCTTGCCGAACGCCTTGCTCGCCCACGGCTTGCCGCTGGTCTCGGCGATCGGCAGCGCATCCATGTCGGCGCGCAGGCCGACGTGGCGCTCGGAGGTGCCCGCACGCAGCGTGCCGACGACGCCGGTGCCGCCGAGGCCGCGGTGCACCTCGTAGCCCCAGCGCTGCAAGCGCTGCGCCACCAGGTCGGCGGTGGCGTGCTCTTCGTAGGCCAGCTCGGGGTTCGAGTGGATCTGGCGCCGGATGGCGACCATCTCGTCCTCATGCTGGCGAATCTCGTCGAAGGCAGGCAGCGGCAGGGGAGCGTTCATGGTCGTCGTGTTGTCGTGGTCAGGGTGATTGTCGTGCCCCGCCGCTGGCGTCGTCGATGGCGTCGAGCAGCGCGAACGTCGTGGCCTCGTCGGCCGTCCAGCCGAACACATTGCCGCCAAAGGCCAGCGGCGCCACCATGAGCCCGCTTCCCCCCAGGGCACGAAGCTGCATCGAAGAAGCCCCCTGCGACCGGACGCGGCCGCAGGGGGCATGGTAGCCCGACGGCGCGCCGGGGCCGGGCCCTAGAGCGAACGCAGGAAGTTCAGCAGATCCTGCTGCAGCGGATCGGGCAGCCGCATGAAACGCTGCACGACGTCATTGGCCTCCGAGCCGTCGCTGAAGTGCTCGTGGATCGCCTGGCGCAGATCCGACGTGCGGCCGTCGTGCAGAAAGAACAGCCGCTGGCCGAGCCCCCACAGCGGCGCCGAGCGGAACTCGCTGCCGCTGGCCTGCCCCTGCCTCACGCCGTCGGCCAGGCCTCGGCCCATGTCGTGCAGCAGCAGGTTGGAGTACAGGTTGACGGTCTGCTCGCGCAACGCGGCGACGCTGGCGTTGTAGGTCTTCATGCTCGGCGTGTGGCACAGCGCGCAGCCCACGTCGCCGAACGCCTGGCGGCCGCGCTCTATCGACGCCGCGCCGCCGGGCACCGTGGTCGACGGCGTCGGGGGCGCCAGGAAGCGCATGAACAGCGTGAAACGCTCGACCGAACTCAGCACCGCGGCGGGCGTGGCGCCGTCGAGCGTGGAGTCGCTGTTGGGCATGGCGGCGAGGTGGCAGCCCGCTGTTTCGTCGCGCTCGGTGGGGAACGCCCCGTTGCTGATGCCCATGTCGACGTTGTAGGCCTCGCCGGAGAAGATGAGCAGCGACTTGTTCTGCGCCTTGTGGCCGAAGCGGGCGAAGGTGCCGTCGTTGCCGTTGGCGTTGGCCTGGCCCGAGATGGCGCTGAACGCCAGCACGACGTTGGGCCGGCCGCGGATTCCCAGCGCCAGCCGTGCCGCGGTCGTGGCGCTCAGGTGTTGTGCGATCTCGCTGTCGGGGATGGCCTCGATCAGGCCAGCGCCGACCGCCGAGGCGCCGCTGCGCGGACCGGGATCGCGGGCCGACGACGGCGCAGGTGTCGGGGCGCCGCGGCCTCGGAACGCCTCGGCGGTCTCGCGCACATCGATCGGTGCCGCACCAGCGCTCGGGATGCTGCGGCCATCGACGATCGGCGCATCGACGCTCACGGCATCATCACCCCCACCGCTGCAGGCCAGCAGGCCGGCTGCAGCGATCGACACGACGAGCGGAAGTTTCATCTTGCCCTCCCCACCGATCGATGAACGGGCAGTCAAGCTGCGCGTGGCAGGGCCGGCAAGGGGCGGCAATCCGCTAAGTTCGTAAACTCGGCGCGAAACCTCGCGTGATGACGTGGCTGCCTTACAAGGCGTCAACAACGTGACACCTCGAGTTGGCAAGGGTTATCGACGGGGGGTCATCGGCCGACGCGCCGCTACCCGAGGCGCGCGCGTCAGCGCCCGCTGGCGCGCTTCAGCTCGAGCTGGGCGAACGCGTGCTCGCGGTACGGCAGCGCGCCGATGTCCACGGTGCGCTGGAACATGCGGCGGGCGCCTTCGGCGTCGCCGGTCAGCAGCAGTTGCTGTCCGACGTAGAACCACGCCTCCGACAGGTTGAGGCGCTCCATCTGCTTGTCCATGCGCGCCGAGCGCAGCAGATCATCCTGCGACAGTCGGCCGGCGAGGTAGTGCACCACGGCCCCGGGCCAGCGCTGGCCGTCGGTCTGGTCGAGAAACGGCGCGATGGCGTCGCGACCCTTGCCGTCGTTGTGTTGCGCGGCGAGGAACAGCCAGATCAGCGCGAAGTCGCGGTCTTCGCCGCTGGAGGTCTGCGCCGCTTCGCGGAACGACGCTTCGGCGTCGGCGTAGCGGCCCTGGTAGTACTGGGCGTTGCCGAGCCCCTTGACGACGAGGTTGCCGCCGGGCTCGGCGGCGGTTCGCATCGCGGCCACCGCCTCGTCGGCGCGACCGAGCGACAGCAGCGCCAGGCCGCGCGCTTGCAACAACTCGCTGGCCTGCGCGCCCAGCGGCAGCGCGCGGTCGACGTCGGCGAGCGTGGCGTCGAACCGGTTGAGCATGTTGTTGGCGAGCGCGCGCTTGGCGAGCACCGGACCGGTGAGCGGCGAATGTTCGCCGATGACCTTCAGCAGCTCGGTGGCCAGTGCGACCTCGAGCTCCTGCCGCACGACGAGGTCGCGCAGCGCGTCGCCATCGGAGCCGTAGCGGCGCTGCACGCGGCGTTCGATGTCGTCGAACACGCTGCGCAGGCGATCGGCATCGAGCAGCGGCAGCCGCAGCGTGGTGCCGCTCATGCGACGCGCGGCCTGCAGGTGCTCGCGGTAGCCGGCCAGGTCGCCGGGCAACACCTCGTCGAGCTTGCGCGTGTAGCCCAGCAGCAGCGTGAACTCGTTGCCGCTGACCTCCATGCGCGACGTCATCGCGAAGTGCTTGTCGTTCACGTCCTGCGGCGCCGGCGGGCGCGACTGGAAGCGCAGCGGTGCGATCACGCGCACGCGCTGGGTCAGCCGCCGCGGCTGGTCGACCAGCCAAGGCATGTCGCGCCGCGCCTCGCGCGGGCCGACCATCGCGTCGAGGATCTCGAGCGCCGGCACCTCGACGGTCAGCATGCCGCGCTCGTAGCTGCCCAGGCCTGGCAGCTCGTAGTGCAGCGCCATCTCGAAACGGTTGGCCTCGCGGTCGTCGCGCACCTGCGGCGCCCCGGTGGGCCGGATGCCCGGCATCACGCGCGCCCACGCGCCGGCCAGGTTCTCCGCGATGCGTTCGGTGCCACCGGCGGCCACCGCATTGCGCCACGCCTCGGCGGCCGCGCCGCGCAGCCGCACGATCGACGTGACCTGCGCCGCACGCGTCAGGTCGGCGAGGTTCCAGATCTGATCGAACTCGGTGCCCTCGGATGCGGCGGCAGGCAAGTCGATGCGCGCCAGCGCCTGCGTCTGTGGCGCGACCACCA
>DASURM010000011.1:0-5441 GCA_036280035.1 Burkholderiaceae bacterium
GACGACGTGCGCGCGCGTGGCGACACTGCGCTGCTCGAGCATACGGCGCGGCTCGACGGCGTTCGCGCCGCCAGCGTGGCCGCGCTGGAGATCGCCCGCGACGAGATGCAGCGCGCGCTCGCAAGCCTGCCCGCGCCGCAACGCGACGCGCTGCAGGCAGCCGCTGCGCGCGTTCGCCGCTACCACGAGCACCAGCAGCGCGCCTGCTGCCAGGGCTGGCAGGTGCGCGACGCCGACGGCACGCTGCTCGGCCAGAAGGTGACGCCGCTCGACCGCGTCGGCATCTACGTGCCCGGCGGCAAGGCCGCCTATCCGTCGTCGGTGCTGATGAACGCCATTCCGGCGCAGGTGGCCGGCGTCGCCGAGATCGTGATGGTGGTGCCCACTCCGGCGCGCGGCGGTGCCGCCGGCGATGCCCAGGCGCAGCGCAACCCGCTCGTGCTCGCGGCAGCGCACCTGGCCGGCGTGCATCGCGCGTTCGCGATCGGCGGCGCGCAGGCGATCGCCGCGCTGGCCTACGGCACGGCGAGCGTGCCGCGCGTCGACAAGATCGTCGGTCCGGGCAACGCCTACGTCGCCAGCTCCAAGCGGCGCGTGTTCGGGCAGGTCGGCATCGACATGATCGCCGGCCCGAGCGAGATCCTGGTGCTCGCCGACGGCAGCACCGCCGCCGACTGGGTGGCGATGGACCTCTTCAGCCAGGCCGAGCACGACGAGCTGGCGCAGGCCATGCTGCTGTCGCCCGACGCGGCGTATCTCGACGCGGTGGCCGCCGCGATGGCGCGGCTGCTGCCCGAGCAGCCGCGGCGCGACGTGATCCGCGCGTCGCTCGAAGGCCGCGGCGCGCTGATCCACACGCGGTCGATGGACGAGGCCTGCGCGATCGCCAACCGCATCGCACCGGAGCACCTGGAGATCAGCGCGCGCGAGCCGCAGCGCTGGGAGCCGTTGCTCAAGCACGCCGGCGCGATCTTCCTCGGCGCCTTCAGCAGCGAGAGCCTGGGCGACTACTGCGCAGGCCCCAACCACGTGCTGCCGACCGCGGGCAGCGCGCGCTTCAGCTCGCCGCTGGGCGTGTACGACTTCGTCAAGCGATCGAGCCTGATCGAGGTCAGCGCCCGCGGCGCCCGCGCGCTCGGCCCGATCGCCGCCGAGCTGGCGCTGGGCGAGGGCCTGCATGCGCACGCGCGGGCGGCGCTGCTGCGGCTCGATGCGCCGCCGCAGCCCGAGCCGGAGGGCGCTCCGCTCGAACGGCGCCTGCAGCGCGTGATCCGCCAGGACGTTCAGTCGACCCACGGCTACGCGATCCAGCCGAGCGCGGGCCTGGTCAAGCTCGACGCGATGGAGAACCCTTTTCGCCTGCCCGAGCCGCTGCAGCGCGCGCTCGGCGAGCGGCTGGCGCGAGTGGCGATCAACCGCTATCCGGCGCAGTGCGCGGCCGACGTCGCAGCAGCGCTCGCGCGCTTCGTCGACCTGCCCGCGGGCTGCAAGCTGATGCTCGGCAACGGCTCCGACGAACTGATCGACCTGCTGTCGGTGGCGTGCAACGTGCCGGGCGCGTCGGTCCTCGCGCCGGAGCCCGGCTTCGTCGTCTACCGCATGTCGGCCCGGCTGCGCGGCCTGCGCTTCGTCGGCGTGCCGCTGACGCCGGAGTTCGAACTCGACGAGGCCGCGATGCTGGCGGCGATCGAGCGCGTGCGTCCGGCACTGACCTACATCGCCTACCCCAACAACCCGACGGCCAACCTGTGGGACGACGCGGCGATCGATGCCATCGTCGCCGCGGTCGGTGCACAGGACGGGCTGGTGGTGTTCGACGAGGCCTACCAGCCGTTCTCGTCGCGCACGTGGCTGCCTCGCATGCCCGCGCACGACCATGTGCTGGTGATGCGCACGCTGAGCAAGTTCGGCCTCGCCGGCGTGCGGCTGGGCTACCTGTGCGGCAAGGCCGCGCTGATCGACGAGGTCGACAAGGTGCGAGCACCGTACAACGTGAGCGTGCTCAACGCCGAGGCGACGCTGTTCGCGCTCGACCACGCCGACGAGTACGCGCGCCAGGCCGCAGTGATCCGCGCCGAGCGCGAGCGGCTGCAGGCGGCGCTTCGTTCGCTGCCGGGCGTGCGCTCGTTCCCGAGCGAGGCCAACATGATCCTGCTGCGCGTGCCGGATGCGGCACGCACGTTCGACGGCATGAAGGCGCGCGGCGTGCTGGTGAAGAACGTGTCGGCGCTGCATCCGCTGCTCGCAAACTGCCTGCGCATCACGGTGGGCAGCCCCGACGAGAACACCCGGATGATCGACGCGCTGAAAGCGAGCCTGTGAGATGAGCCAAACCCGCGCCGTCCCCAAGCGTGCCGCCGCCGCGCGCGGCGCGTTGCCTGCGGTCGCCCCGCGCCGCGCCGAGGTCCAGCGCAACACCAAGGAGACGCAGATCCGCGTCCGCGTGGTGCTCGACGGCCGCGGCGAAGCGCGCCTGGCCACCGGCATCGGCTTCTTCGACCACATGCTCGACCAGGTGGCGCGCCATGGCCTGATCGACCTCGACATAGATGCCAAGGGCGACCTGCACATCGACGGTCATCACCTGGTCGAGGACGTCGGCATCACGCTGGGCATGGCGGTGGCCCAGGCGGTGGGCGACAAGGCCGGCCTCACGCGCTACGGCCATGCCTACGTGCCGCTCGACGAGGCACTGTCGCGGGTGGTGGTCGATTTCTCCGGCCGGCCCGGGCTGCACATGCGGGTGCCGTTCAAGGCGGCGATGGTCGGTGGCCTCGACACCCAGCTCGTCTACGAGTTCTTCCAGGGCTTCGCCAACCACGCGCTGGTGACGCTGCACATCGACAACCTGCACGGCAACAACGCGCACCACCAGTGCGAGACCGTGTTCAAGGCGTTCGCGCGCGCGCTGCGAATGGCGCTGGCGGTGGACCCGCGCTCGGCCGGCGTGGTGCCGTCGACCAAGGGCAGTTTGTGAGCCGCCACCGGGCAGAACACTGACCATGGCGCCGGTGCGCAAGGTCGCGGTAGTCGACCACGGCATGGGCAACCTGCGCTCGGTGACGCAGGCGCTGCGGCATGCCGCGGCGGGCGGCTTCGAGGTGGTGCTGACCGCCGACCCCGACCAGGTGCTGGCCGCCGAGCGGGTGGTGCTGCCGGGGCAGGGCGCGATGCGCGACTGCATGCGCGAGTTGCAGCGCAGCGGCCTGCAGCAGGCGGTGGTGCAGGCCGCCGCCTGCAAGCCGTTGCTCGGCGTGTGCGTGGGCATGCAGATGCTGCTCGACCACAGCGAGGAGCAGGACACGCCTGGGCTCGGGCTGATCCCCGGGCAGGTGCTGCGGTTCCGGCTCGAAGGCAGGCTGCAACCCGACGGCAGCCGCTACAAACTGCCGCAGATGGGCTGGAACCAGGTGCAGCAGCGCGACAGCGCGCACCCGATGTGGCGCGACGTGCCCGACGCCGGCTGGTTCTACTTTCTGCACAGCTACTACGCCCAACCGTCGGACGAATGCCACAGTGCGGCGTCCGCCGACTACGGCGGCAGCTTTACCTGCGCGTTGGCACGGGATAACATTTTTGCCACGCAGTTCCACCCAGAGAAGAGCGCCGCCCACGGTCTGACCCTCTATCGGAACTTCCTTGCCTGGAAGCCTTGACGCCTGCGCGGGTGGCCCCTTCGCCCGCAGGCCCGCATCGGCAAGACACCCACCCCCACGACGCGAGAGCGCGCATCCGCTCGAGATCCGGCCATGCTGCTGATTCCGGCGATCGACCTGAAAGACGGCAAGTGCGTCCGTCTGGAACAAGGCAACATGTCGGCCGTCACCCAGTTCGGCGACAGCCCGGCGGCGATGGCGCGCCGCTGGCTCGATGCCGGCGCGCGCCGGCTGCACCTGGTGGATCTGAACGGCGCTTTCGCCGGCAAGCCGGTCAACGAGGCGGCGGTCAAGGCGGTCGTGCGCGAGGTCGGTGATCGCATCCCGGTGCAACTCGGCGGCGGGCTGCGCGACCTCGATACCATCGAGCGCTTTCTCGACGATGGGCTCGCCTACGTGATCATCGGCACCGCGGCGGTCAAGAACCCGGGGTTCCTGAAGGATGCCTGCAGCGCGTTCGGCGGCCACGTGATCGTCGGCCTCGACGCCAAGGACGGCAAGGTCGCCACCGACGGCTGGAGCAAGCTCACTGGCCACGAGGTGATCGACCTGGCCAAGAAGTTCGAGGATTACGGCGTCGACGCGGTGATCTACACCGACATCGGCCGCGACGGCATGCTCACCGGCGTCAACGTCGAGGCCACCGTCAAGCTGGCTCAGGCGCTGACGATTCCCGTGTTCGCCTCCGGCGGCCTGAGCGGCATGGCCGACATCGAAGCGCTGTGCGCGCGCGAGGACGAGGGCATCCGCGGCGTCATCTGCGGCCGCGCCATCTACAACGGCGCGCTCGACTTCGCCGCGGCGCAAATGCGTGCCGACGAACTCAACGGCGAGCCCTGATCGCGGCCGTCGTGCCCCGTGCGATGCTCGCCAAACGCATCATTCCCTGTCTCGACGTCACCGCCGGTCGGGTGGTCAAGGGCGTCAACTTCGTCGGCCTGCGCGACGCTGGCGATCCGGTCGAGGTGGCCGCACGCTACAACGAGCAGGGCGCCGACGAGCTGGCCTTTCTCGACATCACCGCCACCAGCGATGCGCGCGACCTGATCCTGCCGATCATCGAGGCGGTGGCGTCGCAGGTGTTCATTCCGCTCACGGTGGGCGGCGGCGTGCGCACGGTGGCCGACGTGCGCCGGCTGCTCAACGCCGGCGCCGACAAGGTCAGCTTCAACTCCGCCGCGGTGGCCGACCCGCAGGTGATTCGCGACGCGGCGGACAAGTACGGCTCGCAGTGCATCGTGGTGGCGATCGACGCCAAGCGCCGGGCCGCCGGGGGGGCGGCCGGCGGCGCCGGCTGGGACGTCTACACGCACGGCGGCCGCCGCCCTACCGGGCTCGACGCGGTGACCTGGGCGCGCCGCATGGCCGAACTCGGCGCCGGCGAGATCCTGCTGACCAGCATGGACCGCGACGGCACCCGCGCCGGTTTCGACCTCGAGCTGACCCGCGCGGTGGTCGACGCGGTGCCGGTGCCGGTGATCGCCTCGGGCGGTGTCGGCACGCTCGAGCACCTGGTCGACGGCATCCGCGTGGGCGGCGCCGACGCGGTGCTGGCCGCCAGCATCTTCCATTACGGCGAGTTCACGGTCGGCCAAGCCAAGGCCTTGCTGGCCGAGCGCGGCGTGGCCGTGCGCCGGTGAGCGGCGCGTCGCGCGCGCCGCCGCGGCAGGTGCGCATCGTCGGGGGGGCCCTCAAGCGCAGCGCGCTGCCGGTGCTCGACCGACCGGGTCTGCGGCCGACCCCGCAGCGCGTCCGCGAAACGCTGTTCAACTGGCTCGGGCAGGA
>DASURM010000012.1:0-4242 GCA_036280035.1 Burkholderiaceae bacterium
GGCGCTGTGCGCCGAGGCCGTCGGCGCGATGGACAAGCTGCTCGCCATCACCGCCGAGTACCTCAACACGCGCAAGCAGTTCGGCGTGCCGATCGCGAGCTTCCAGGCGCTGCGCCATCGCATGTCGGACATGAAGATGCAGCTCGAGCTGGCGCGCTCGATGAGCTACTACGCGACGCTCAAGCTCGGCGCGCCCGAGGCCGAGCGGCGCCGTGCGCTGTCGCAGGCCAAGGTGCAGCTCGGCCAGTCGATGCGCTTCGTCGGCCAGCAGTGCACGCAGCTCCACGGCGGCATCGGCGTCACCGACGAGTACATCGGCAGCCACTACTTCAAGCGCCTGACGATGCTCGAGCTGACCTTCGGCGACACGATGCACCACCTGGGCGAGGTGTCGGCGCGCATGACCGACTCGACCGGCGTCTTCGCCTGAAATGGCCCACCCCCGAAGCGGCCTAGCGGCCGCCTCCCCCTCAAGGGGGCGACGCCAGCGGCCCGGTAAAGCCGGATCCGCGGCGTCCACTTGGGGACGCGCCGCTGGAGTGGCGCGGATTGCGGTCCAAACATGACTGCATTGTTCCCCGGTTCGATCACCGATATCCAAGGGCTCAGGGTCGGCCATCAGACCGACGCACGGCGGCCCACCGGTTGCACCGTGGTGCTGTGCGAGCCGGCAGCGGTGTGCGGCGTCGATGTGCGCGGCGCGGCCCCCGGCACGCGCGAGACCGATCTGCTCGCGCCGGGCAACCTCGTCGACAAGGTACACGCCGTGCTGCTCGCCGGCGGCAGCGCGTTCGGGCTCGACGCCGCGAGCGGCGTGATGCGCTGGCTCGACGAACATGGCCACGGCTTCACGGTGGGCCCGGCGCGCGTGCCGATCGTGCCGGCGGCGGTGCTGTTCGACCTCTGGCTCGGCGACGCGCGCATCCGGCCCGACGCCGCAGCCGGCCATTCAGCGTGCGAGGCGGCCAGCGAGCAGGCGCCGGCGCAAGGCAGCGTCGGCGCCGGCGCCGGCGCGACCGTCGGCAAGCTGTTCGGCATCGGGCACGCGATGAAGGGCGGCATCGGCAGCGCCAGCATCGAAGTGCACGGCGTGCGCATCGCGGCGCTGGTGGCGGTCAATGCCGTCGGCGACGTGATCGATCCGGCCACCGCGCGCGTGGTCGCCGGCAGCCGCCAGAGCGACGGCCGCACGCCGCGGCGCACCACCGCCGCGCTGGCGCGAGGCCTGATGCCGCCCGACATCGTGGCCGGCGCCGCCACCACGATCGGCATCGTCGCCACCGATGCAGCGCTCGACAAGACCCAGTGCGCGCGGCTGGCCACCATGGCCCACGACGGCCTGGCGCGCTGCATCGACCCGGTGCACACCGCGAGCGACGGCGACACGATGTTCGCGCTGGCCACCGGCGGTGCGGCGCACACGCTACCGCTCACCGTGCTCGGTGCGCTCGCGGCCGAAGTGACGACGCGCGCGGTGCTCAACGCGGTGCGCGCCGCCACCGGCGTGCGCGAGCCGCCGCTGCCGAGCGCCCAGGATCTCGGCTGGGCGTAGCCGCCCGCCGCCCGCATGCAAGTCTTTCACGGCTTCCGCCACCCCGGCCTGGCGCCGCAGTGCGCGCTGACGATCGGCAACTTCGACGGCGTGCACCGCGGCCACCAGGCGATGCTGGCGCTGCTCACCAACGAGGCGCGCCACCGCGGCCTGGCGTCGTGCGTGATGACCTTCGAGCCGCATCCGCGCGACTACTTCGCGGCGCTGCCGGGGGCTCACATACCTGCGCCGCGGCGCATCGCGCTGCTGCGCGACAAGCTCTCCGAGCTCGAGCGCTGCGGTATCGACCAGGTGATCGTGCTGCGCTTCGGGCAGAAGCTGTCGAGCCTGTCGGCGCAGGCGTTCATCGACGACGTGCTGGTGCGCGGCGTTCACGCGCGCTACGTGCTGGTGGGCGACGATTTCCGCTTCGGCGCCAAGCGCGCCGGCGACTACGCGATGCTCGACGCCGCCGGCGTCGACAAGGGCTTCGACGTCGCGCGCATGATGAGCTACGAGGTGCACGGCACCCGTGTCTCCAGCTCGGCCGTGCGCGCCGCGCTGGCCGACGGCGACATGGACCTCGCCGCTGCGCTGCTCGGCCGGCCTTACGCCATCAGCGGCCACGTGCAGCACGGCCAGAAGCTCGGGCGCACGCTCGGCTTCCCGACAATGAACCTGCGCTTCCCGCATCCGCGGCCGGCGGCCACGGGCATCTTCGTCGTTCGCGTGCAGGGGCTCGACGCGGTGCCGCTGCCCGGCGTGGCCAACCTCGGCACGCGTCCCACGGTCGACGGTGCCGGCCGCGTGCTGCTCGAGGTGCATTGCCTGCGCTGGCCGGCGCACCTGGCCGGCGACGCCGCCTACGGCCGCCTGGTGCGCGTGGACCTGCTGGCCAAGCTGCACGACGAACTGCGCTACCCATCGATCGATGCGCTGCGCGAGGGCATCGCCGCCGACGTCGAAGCCACCCGCCGCTGGTTCGCCGGGCGGCCGTAGCCGCGGCGCTGCGGCGCCCGCTCTTGAGTCAATGTGGCTTTGCCACTTGACTCAACCCCCTCGGGGGGCGGGCCGGGCAGGCCCGGCCCTGGGGGTGCTCGGTAGAATCGCCGCCATGCGCCCTTGCATGGCCCGCCTCGAACCGCCACGTGTGCATGCGGCCACCCGGCGGCAGACCACGCGCGATCGAATTCGCGCCGGTTCGCGCTGACTTCTTTGCCCGCCGCCCGCCCAAGGCGGCGCCGTAGCAGAACCCAAGCCGCGCGCCGCTCGCGCCCCGAATTGCCATGAGCAAAGCCGACCCCACCGACTACCGCAAGACGCTCAACCTGCCCGACACGCCGTTTCCGATGCGCGGCGACCTGCCCAAGCGCGAGCCGCTCTGGGTGAAGGCGTGGCAGGAGCAAGGCCTGTACAAGAAGCTGCGGCTGGCGCGCGCCGGCGCGCCGCTGTTCGTGCTGCACGACGGGCCGCCGTACGCCAACCACGCGATCCACCTCGGCCACGCGGTCAACAAGACGCTGAAGGACATGGTGGTCAAGTGCCGCCAGCTCGCAGGCTACGACTCGCAGTACATCCCGGGCTGGGACTGCCATGGCCTGCCGATCGAGAACGCCATCGAGAAGCAATTCGGCCGCAACCTCTCGCGCGACGAGATGCAGGCGAAGAGTCGAGCCTACGCGACACAGCAGATCGCGCTCCAGATGGCCGACTTCCGGCGCCTGGGCGTGCTCGGCGACTGGGAGCACCGCTACGCGACGATGGACGCGCGCAACGAGGCCGGCGAGATCCGCGCCTTCAAGCGCGTGATCGAGCGCGGCTTCGTCTACCGCGGCCTGAAGCCGGTGTACTGGTGCTTCGACTGCGGCAGTTCGCTGGCCGAGTTCGAGATCGAGTACACCGACAAGAAGAGCCAGACGGTCGACGTCGGCTTCCTGTGCGCCGAGCCGGCGAAGCTCGCGGCTGCGTTCGGGCTGAAAGCGTTGGCGAAGGACCCGTTCGCGGTGATCTGGACCACCACCGCGTGGACGCTGCCGGCCAACCAGGCGCTCAACCTGAACCCCTCGCTCGACTACAGCCTGGTCGACACCGACCGCGGCCTGCTGCTGCTCGCCGCGTCGCTCGTCGAGCGCTGCCTCGTGCGCTACCGGCTGCAAGGCGCCGTCATCGCCACCACCCAGGGCGAGAAGCTCGGCGGCATCAATTTCCACCACCCGCTGGCGGCACTCGACAAGGGCTACGACCGCCTGAGCCCCGTCTACCTCGCCGACTACGCCACCGCGGACGACGGCACCGGCCTCGTCCACTCGTCGCCGGCGTACGGCCTCGATGACTTCAACTCGTGCGTCGCGCACGGCCTGAAGGTCGACGACATCCTCAACCCGGTGCAGGGCAACGGCGCCTACGCGAAGGACTTCCCGCTGTTCGGCGGCATGGACATCTGGAAGGCACAGCCGGCGATCGTCGACGCGCTGAAGCAGGCCGGCCGGCTGTTCGCCACCGACACGCTGTTGCACAGCTACCCGCACTGCTGGCGCCACAAGACGCCGGTGGCGTTCCGCGCCACTCCGCAGTGGTTCATCTCGATGGAGCAGGCCCACCTGCGCGAGGATGCGCTGCGCGAGATCGGCAAGGTGCAATGGGTTCCCGAGTGGGGCGAGGCGCGGATCTACGGCATGATTGAAGGCCGCCCGGACTGGTGCATCAGCCGC
>DASURM010000013.1:0-2797 GCA_036280035.1 Burkholderiaceae bacterium
GGTGTGATGCGCCACGCCCACTGTCCGAGCAGCCAGGCCGCGCCGCAGGCCAGCACGGCTGCCGCCGCGACCCACCAGCCGAATCGGTGCACGCCGTCGTAGTTGGAGCGCGCGCAGATCGCAACCCCAGCGACACCCAGCACCGCGGCGATCGTCGGCGCACCACTGCAGGCCAGCGCCGGCAGCGCCACCACGATGCCGATGCGCGCGCGCTGCGGGTGGTACGGCGCCACCGCCAGCGCCCATTGCGTCACCGCCACCGCGGCCAGCTGCGCCAGCTCGGGCGTGGTCTCGTGGCCGAGTTGCAGCAGCCCGAGCGTGGCCACCAGGGCCAGGATCGAGGCATCGGAGATCGCGCGCGCGTAGTCGACACCCGCAGCCTCGCCACCGAACGCGAACGGCAGCGGCTGTGCGGCCTCGGTTCGCGCCAGCGCGAAGCAGCCATACCACAGCGCGGTCAGCGCCAGTGCCAGCAACAGCGCGAACGGAATGCGTACCGCCAGCGCCGGATCCAGCCATGGCTGGGTGAGCATGATGAACGCCGCGCCGAGCCAGTTCGGCAGCGGCGCCAAGTGGGTCGGCACGCCGCCGAGCGTGGGCATCAGCCACGACGTACGGTCTTCAGCCATCGCCAGCATCTGCCCGAATGCGGTGAGGTCGGCGTTCTTCCAGGGGTCGCGCCCAAACACGCCGGGCAGCACGTAGGCGGCGCACAGCAGCAGCAACGCGGCGCGCGGCAGCCGGCGCGCCGCATCGCTGGTGACCAGCGCCGGAATCGGGGCGGCTATCGAATTCACGGCGCGATCATGCCGCAGGCATTGCGGCAGCCGCGGCCGGCGCAGGCAAACAAAAAGGCAGCCGAGGCTGCCTTGGAGACGCGCGCGCAGCGGTTCACTTCTTGAGGCCGACCCGGGCGAACTTGTTGCGGAACTTCTCGACGCGACCGCCCAAGTTGTCGACGCTCTTCTGCGTGCCGGTGTAGAAGGGGTGCGACTCGCTGGTCGTTTCGAGCTTGACCAGCGGCAGCTCGCGGCCGTCGTCCATCGTGATCGTTTCGCGGGTCTGCAACGACGAGCGGGTGACGAACTTGAAGCCGTTGGACAGATCCACGAAGCAGATCTCGCGGTATTCGGGGTGGATGCCTTGTTTCATCGAAGCCTCGGTGCTGTGATGGACGGGAGCCACGCCTGCCGCAGTGGGGCGCACTTTCCGCAGCCGGGAAGGCCGCCATTGTACTTGGGTGGAACCGTCCGGGTCCTGGGGCGAACTGCGCACCCCGCGCTCTACCGCCCAGGCTCCTAGAGCCCCAGTTGTCGCAGCGACTTCAGCAGGAGCTCGCGTTGTGGGGCGTCGGTGAGGGGATAGGACGCGAGCCATCGGTTCACGTCGAACGCCGGTTCGAGCGCTCGAACTTCCCCCACTTCCCATTGCGCCGCTTCCGGCCTGGCCTCACGCTGGTGCACGGCTGCCAGATAGATGCGCGCCTCCAGGTTCTGCGGGTTGCGCAGCAAGGCCTGGTCGAGATTGACTCGCGCCTGTTCGCCGTCGCCCAGGAAGTAGTACGCGCGGCCGAGCAGCAGGAAGTACAGCGATCCCGCCTGCGGGTTCAGCCGGAACGCGGTGCGCAACGAGCCGACGGCCTCGCGCGGCCGTCCGACGTAGGTAGCGATGCCTCCCTTCAGTGCGTAGGCATCGGCGTACGACGAGTTCAGGCGCAGCGCGCGGTCGAGGTGGCGCAGCGCTTCATGGTGCTGGCGCCGTTGCGTGTGGAGCCGGGCAGGGCGCCGACGTGGCCATGCAGGTGTCCAGCAGCGGCACGACCGACCTGCACGCGCTGGTGATGTTCGTGGTCGACGCCAACCGGCCGTTCTCGACGCCGGCGAAGTTGGCCGACTAGATTGGCAGCACCTGCCCGACGCGGGACGCGTCGGGCAGGCCTCAGCCGCCGCGCCGCATCATGTCGAAGAAGTCGAGGTTGTTCTTGCTGGCCTTCATCTTGTCGAGAATGAACTCCATCGCCTCGATCTCGTCCATCGGGTACAGAAGTTTGCGCAGGATCCAGGTCTTCTGCAGGATCTCGGGCTTGAGCAGCAGCTCCTCGCGCCGGGTGCCACTCTTGTTGAGCAGGATCGACGGGTAGACGCGCTTCTCCGACATGCGGCGGTCGAGGTGGATCTCGCAGTTGCCGGTGCCCTTGAACTCCTCGTAGATCACCTCGTCCATCTTCGAGCCGGTGTCGATCAGCGCGGTGCCGATGATGGTGAGCGAGCCGCCTTCCTCGACGTTGCGCGCAGCACCGAAGAAGCGCTTGGGGCGCTGCAGCGCGTTGGCGTCGACGCCGCCGGTGAGCACCTTGCCGGAGGAGGGCAGCACGTTGTTGTAGGCGCGCGCCAGGCGGGTGATCGAATCGAGCAGGATCACCACGTCTTTCTTCAGCTCGACCAGGCGCTTGGCGCGCTCGATCACCATCTCGGCCACCTGCACGTGGCGCGCCGCGGGCTCGTCGAACGTCGAGCTGATGACCTCGCCGCGCACGGTGCGGATCATCTCGGTCACCTCTTCCGGCCGCTCGTCGACCAGCAGCACGATCAGGTGCACGTCAGGGTAGTTGGCGACGATCGCGTGCGCGATGTGCTGCAGCATCACCGTCTTGCCGGACTTCGGCGGTGCCACCAGCAGACCGCGCTGGCCCTTGCCGACCGGGGCGACGATGTCGATCACGCGGCTGGTGATGTTTTCCTCGGCCTTGACGTCACGCTCCAGCTTGAGCGGCTTGTCCGGGTGCAGCGGGGTGAGG
>DASURM010000014.1:0-4062 GCA_036280035.1 Burkholderiaceae bacterium
AGTTCCTTTGTTTCCTTGAGTTCACTCTTCAGTTCAGATGGGTGCTATGCACCGCCGGTCAGCGTCGGATCCACGTGGATGTCGTGTTCGGGCGGGGCGATCGCTGCGGCGCCGGCGCCCGGCAGGAGATCGATCGACTCGCGCGCCCGCCAGCAAGCCGCGAAGTGCCCGCCGCCGTAGTCGATAAATGGCGGCTCCTCCACCTTGCAGCGATCGATCGCGATCGGGCAGCGCGTGTGGAAGTGGCAGCCGGACGGCGGGTTCAACGGGCTCGGCACGTCGCCTTCCAGAATAATCCGCTTGCGGCGCGTCTCGATCTTCGGGTCGGGGATCGGCACCGCCGACAAGAGCGCCTGCGTGTAGGGGTGCATCGGCATGCTATACAGCTTGCTGCCCTCAGCCAGCTCGACTATTTTGCCGAGGTACATCACCGCCACGCGATCGCTGATATGCTTCACCACCGCCAGGCCGTGCGCGATAAATAGATAGGTCAGCCCCAGGCGATCCTGGAGATCTTCGAGCAGGTTGATCACCTGCGCCTGGATCGACACGTCGAGCGCCGACACCGCCTCGTCGCACACCACCAGCTTCGGGCTCACCGCCAGCGCGCGAGCGATGCCGATGCGCTGGCGCTGGCCACCGGAGAACTCGTGCGGATAGCGGCGCATGTGGTCGGCCGCGAGGCCCACCGTCTCTAGCAGCTCGACGATGCGCGCCTCGTACTCGGCCGCGCTCTTCGTGAGGCGGTGGATCGTCAGCGCCTCGCCGATGATCTGGCCCACCGTCATGCGCGGGTTCAGCGACGCGTACGGGTCCTGGAAGATGATCTGCATGTGCCGCGCCATCGCGCGCAGCGCGTTGCGCGGCATCGCGGTGACGTCGCGGCCCTCGAACTGCACGCTGCCCGCGGTGGGCTCGATCAGCCGCAGGATGCAGCGCCCGGTGGTGCTCTTGCCGCAGCCCGATTCGCCCACCAGGCCGAGCGTCTCGCCGGCCGCGAGGTCGAAGCTGACGCCGTCGACGGCGTGCACGCGGCCGACCTCGCGCGCCAGCAGGCCGCCCTTGATCGGGAAGTACTTGACCAGCTTCTCCACGCGCAGCAGCGGCTGCCCCGACGGCACGGCACTCATTTCGGAATCTCGTCGAGCACGCACGCCACCTTGTGGCCAGGCGCCACCGTGCGCAGCGGCGGCGTGGCCGCCGTGCACTTGGGCATCACGTAGCGGCAGCGCGGCGCGAAGCGGCAGCCCTCGCCAGGCTCGATCAGCTTGGGCACGGTGCCGGGGATCGACTCCAGTCGCACTTTCTGGATGGCCGCGGTGTCGATGCGCGGGATCGAGCGGATCAGCCCCTGCGTGTACGGATGCCGCGCGCGCGCGAACAGCTCGCCCACCGGCGCCTCCTCGACGACCTTGCCGGCGTACATCACCACCACGCGCTGCGCGACTTCGGCCACCACGCCCATCGCGTGCGTGATCAGCATGATCGCCATGCCCAGCTCGTCTTTCAGTTCGGCCAGCAGCCCGAGGATCTGCGCCTGGATCGTCACGTCGAGCGCGGTGGTGGGCTCGTCGGCGATCAGCAGCTTGGGGTTGCACGCCAGCGCGATGGCGATCATTACGCGCTGGCGCATGCCGCCAGAGAACTGATGCGGGTAGTCGTGCACCCGGCGCTCGGGCGTGGGGATGCGCACGCGCTGGAGCATCTGCACCGCGCGATCGAGTGCATCCTTGCGCGACAGGTGCTCGTGCAGGCG
Source organism: Burkholderiaceae bacterium (assembly GCA_036280035.1). Classification (GTDB taxonomy): domain Bacteria; phylum Pseudomonadota; class Gammaproteobacteria; order Burkholderiales; family Burkholderiaceae_C; genus JAEUPI01. The sequence goes on from DASURM010000014.1 coordinate 1,757, forward strand.
CAGCACTTCGGCGATCTGCTCGCCCACCGTGTACACCGGGTTGAGCGAAGTCATCGGCTCCTGGAACACGATGGCGATCTCTTTGGCGCGCACCTTGCGCATCTCGTCGGCCGACAGCGGCACCAGGTCGCGCCCCTGCCACATCACGCGGCCGGCGGCGATGCGGCCCGGCGGCATCGGCACCAGCTTGAGCACCGTCATCGCGGTCACCGATTTGCCGCACCCGCTCTCGCCGACCACGCACACCGTCTCGCCGCGGTCGACGCTGATGTCGACGCCGTCGACGGCGTGCAGCCAGCCGTCGTCGGTCTTGAAGTGGGTCTTGAGCCCCTGGATCTCCAGTAGGGCCATGCTCAGAGCCCCCTGGTCGCTGCGCGACCTCCCCCCGTGGGGGGCGATGCACGCTTGGGGCGGCCCGGCGCGTGCATCACATCACCTTCCTTGGATCGAGCGCGTCGCGCAAGCCGTCGCCGACGAAGTTGATCGCCAGCACCGTGAGGAAGATCGCCGCGCCCGGAAACATCGCCCAGTGGGCCGCGATGTCCATGTGGTCCTTGGCGTCGAACAGCAGGCGGCCCCAGGTGGGGATGTCGGGCGGGAACCCGAGGCCGAGGAACGACAGCGTCGACTCCAGGATGATCGCCGCCGCGACGTCGATCGTGCCGGCCACGATCACCGGCCCGAGGGCGTTGGGCAGGATGTGGCGCGCCACCTGGCGCGAGGTGGATGCGCCGAGCGCGCGCGCGGCCTCGACGAACTCCTTCTCGCGCAGCGAGAAGAACTGCGCGCGCACCAGCCGCGCCACCGGCATCCAGCGGAAGATGCCGATCACCGCCACGATCAGGATGAAGACGCCGATCTCGGGGCCGAGCAGCGCCTTCAGCTGCTCGCGGAACAGGTAGCTCACCAGCAGCAGGAACGGTAGCTGCGGCAGCGCCAGGAAGAGGTCGGTCAGCCACATCAGCGCCGCATCGACGCTGCCGCGCGAGATGCCGGCCACCGCACCGATCACCACGCCGAAGCAGATCGCCATCAGCATCGCCGTCAGGCCCACCGCCAGCGAGATGCGGCCGCCGTAGAGCATGCGCGCCAACAGATCCTGGCCGAGATCGTCGGTGCCCATCGGGTGCGCCATCGACGGGCTCTTCAGCCGCGCGGTGAAGTCGATGTCGTTGATCGCCACCTTGTAGACGAGCGGTCCGAGCACCACCGCCAGCACCAGCAGCACCAGCACCACCAGCCCGGCCACTGCGAGCTTGTGGCGGCGAAAGCGCCGCCACGCGTCGCCCCACGGCGATACGCCGCGTGCGCGCGCCGCGCTAGCGGTAGCTGATGCGAGGGTCGAGCCAGCCATAGAGCAGGTCGGCGATCAGGTTGAACGCGACCACCAGGCAGGCGAACACGAAGGTCACCGCCATGATCACCGGCGTGTCGTTGCGCAGGATGGCATCGATCAGCAGCGAGCCGATGCCGGGCACGCGGAAGATCTGCTCGGTGACGATGGCGCCGCCGAATACCGCCGGCATCTGCAGCATCACCAGCGTCACCACCGGGATCAGCGCGTTGCGCACCACGTGCTTGACGATCACCACGCGCTCGGCCAGCCCCTTGGCGCGCGCGGTGGTCACGTAGTCGAGCCGCACCACGTCGAGCACCGCCGCGCGCACGTAGCGCGTCCAGCTCGCGCCCTGGAACAGGCCGAGCACGGCCACCGGCATGATCGACTGCTTGATCTGCTCCCACCACCACTGCCAGCCGGTGGCGCTGAGTTCGGTGCGAAACACGAACGGCAGCCAGTCGAGCTTGATCGAGAACACCAGGATCAGCAAGATGCCGGTGAAGAAAGTCGGCAGCGAGAAGCCGATGAAGGCGAGCGTGCTGGCGATGCGGTCGAACCACGAGTACGGCCGCACCGCCGACAGGATGCCCACCGGCAGCGCCACCGCCAGCGCCAGGATCTGCGAGGCGCCGATCACCGCCAGCGTCACCTGCACGCGCTGCGCGATCAGCGTGTCGACGTCGACGCGGCTGATGAACGAGAAGCCCCAGTCGCCGTGCGCCATCGCGCTGGCCCAGTGGAAGTAGCGCAGGTATACCGGGTCGTCGAGGCCGAACTTCTGGCGCAGCGCCAGCTTCACCTCGGCCGGCACGTTGGGGTTGGTGGCCAGCTCCTCGAACGGATCGCCCGGCGCCAGCGCCAGCACGGTGAACAGCACCACGCTGATGCCCAGCAGGCTGGGCAGCGCGATCAGCAGGCGCCGGATGATGTAGTTGATCAAGAGAAGGTCCGCGATTCAGACGGGCGG
>DASURM010000015.1:0-2722 GCA_036280035.1 Burkholderiaceae bacterium
ACCGCGTCGCGGAAGGTCACGCGCAGCGCGTGCGCGATCTCGCCGCGCGCGGCTTCGCTGGCGCGTGCCAGCAGCGGGGCGATCGGCAGGCCGGCGGCGTCGCCCGAGGTCCAGCCGGCGGGTCGCATGGCGTTGCTGTTCAGGTCCCACGCCGCGGTCGAGTACGCGCTCCATTGGCCGGCGACCTTGTAGGTGAAGAAGCTCTCCCACAAGCGGCACGCGCCTTGCTCGACCACCAGCGCGTGGCGGTCGCCGCAGGCGTCGGGGTCGTTGCAGCTACCGCCTTCGAGCTGGATCACCGCGTCGCGCGGCAACGGAAACCTCAGCGATGCCGCCGACTGCGACGCGCAGTCGCGCACCAGGTCGTGGCCGCCGCTGCCGTTGGCGAGCGCGCAATCGCTCTCGTCGGGCGCACCGTCGGCGGTGAACGAGATCGCGGGCCAATCGGTCTGCGGGCTGACGGCGGCCAGCAGGTTCAGCGGAATGCCGTAGTAGTCGCTGGCTGCCGGGTTGTCGTTGCTGCCCCAGTCGGCGTGCAGAGCGCGCGTCGTGCCGATTGCACCGATCCAGGTGGCGCTGTTCGCATGCAGCGGCAGGGCGTCGATGCGCGTGTTGAAGATCGCGTTGGCAGGGAACGCCGGGCAATTGCCCAACATTGCGGCGCCGCCCGATGGCGGGGGTGGTGGGGGCGGCGGGGGCGGCGAGGGCGGCGAGGGCGGTGACGGTTGGGGTGGTGTCGGTGTCGGGGTCGGTGACGGAGCCGGCGAGGCGCCCGTGCCCGCATCGTCGCCGGAGCCGCCACCGCAGGCGACGATGGCGGCGCTCAGCATCAGCGTGCCGAGGCGGCGAGCGACGCGCGAGCGGGGCGGATGGATCGACATGTACGGGCAAGCATGCCCGACACGCCCGGCACGCGTGCGTGCAAGTGTGTCGATGGGTTTACGCGCCCGGCGCCCGCGACCGTGCCGCAGGCCACGCCGTTGGCAGCGCGTCAACGGAAGTGGGTCAGCATGCGCTCGAGCGCCATCGTGAACGGCGACTGCATCATCGGCAGCATCATCAGCATGCCGATCAGGCCGACCGCCACCGTGACCGGAAAGCCGACCGCGAACACGTTGATCTGCGGCGCCACGCGCGAGATGACGCCGAGCACGATGTTGACGAACAGCAGCATGCCCACCAGCGGCAGCGCGATCCACAACCCGAGGTGAAACACCTCGGCGCCCCACACCTGCGGCTGCAGCGTGCGCAGCCAGCCGAGCACGTCGGTGCCGACCGGGAACGCCTCGAAGCTGCGCGCCAGCGCGGCGATCACCGCCAGGTGGCCGTCGATCACGATGAACAGCAGCGCCACCATCGCGCCGAACAGCCGCCCCGCGGCGTTGGTCTGCGACGCGGTGGCCGGGTCGAAGAAACTGGCGAAGTTGAGGCCCATCTGCAGGCCGACGATCTCGCCGGCCATCTCGACCGCGGCGAACACGATGCGCACCGCGAAGCCGAGGGCCAGCCCGATCACCACCTGCTGCACGGCCAGCAGCAGCGCCGCGGTGGAGTCGAGCGCCACCGCGGGCATCGGCGGCAGCATGGCCTGCGCGGCCACCGCGATGAAGAACGCCAGCGCGATGCGCACGCGCACCGGCACGATGCGCTGCCCGAGCACCGGCAGCGACGTGAACAGCGCCAGCGCACGCAGAAACGGCCACAGCAGCGGCGCGATCCAGGCCTGCAACTGCGCGTCGGTGAAGGTCAGCATCGCGCTCAGGTTCGAGGGCAGCGGCCGCCGCGTCAGCCCACAGCGCCCGGAATGCTCTGCAGCGTGCGCTGGATGAACTCGACCAGCGTCGTCAGCATCCACGGCCCGGCCACCGCGAGCACCGCCACCGCAGCCACGACCTTCGGCACGAACGACAGCGTGGCCTCGTTGATCTGCGTGGCCGCCTGCAGCACGCTCACCACGAGGCCCACCCCCAGCACGGTGAGCAGCACCGGCGCAGCCACCATCAGCATCAGCATCAGGCCCTGCTGGCCGAGCGTGAAGACTTGTTGTGCGTCCATGTCAATGCCTTCGATTCGCTTTCGGATCTGGTGTCAGGCTGGGCTTCGATTGGATCGAGCGCGCAAGGCCGCGGGTGGGCTGGCGCTGGCGCTCAACCTCCGGCGTCCCGTCCCTGCGGGCCGGGATGCCCTGCGCTGCTCGCCCACCAAGGGCGGCTCCGCCCCTCGCCCTCGCGCGGGCGCGACGCTGCTGGCGCAGCGCCGCTGCGCTCGGAGCTCGACATGCTCGCCGTCGCGCCGCGCTCGGGCGCGTCGCGATGCCCCTTGGTCCGCTGCGCTGCTCGGCGCCCTCCAAGCGCGCCCCGGCCTGCCCGCCCGCAGCCTTGCTGGCACCACCGTGGCATGCTTGGTCGAACACCACGAGCGTCACAGCGCGGTGGGCGGTGCCCGGCGGAGGCGACTTGTGGCGCGGCGAGCATCGCAGCAGCGCGCTCGGCACGCGCGCAGCGCGTGCTTCGTGATCTGACTCGCGGCGATTGATCGAGCGAAGCGACCGCAGTGAGCGTAGCGAGTTGCGCCGCGCGAGCGCGCTGCGAGAAGCACAGCGGAGCCGGCCTGCAAGGCCGGCCGCCCCAGTAGGAGCCCCGGCCGGGTACCGCCCGCCACGCCGCGCAGAACTCACCCAAGAGCCTTCAACGACCAACACACTCACCGCCTCCGCGCCTGC
>DASURM010000016.1:0-2497 GCA_036280035.1 Burkholderiaceae bacterium
CTGCGCGCGCGTCCGGGCGCGGGCAAGGCGATGGCCGGGCGCTGACCCGCGCGCCCCGGCGCCCTTCGTCGCGCGGCCGACGGAATGACAACGCTGTCCCGTGCGTAGACCGCATCGTCAACCACTTCAATCGGGGTTCAACATGACGATTCGGCTCTCCCTTTCGATTCTGGCGGCGGCTGCGTTGGCCGCCGGCTGCGCCGGCATGGGCATGGATTCGGGGCCAGCGCGAACCGTGGATGGTGCGCTCGTCGGCGGCAACGGCATGACGTTGTACACCTTCGACCGCGACGCCGCGGGCACCGGCAAGAGCGTGTGCAACGGCCAGTGCGCCAGCAACTGGCCGCCGCTGGCGGTGGGCTATGGTGATGGGGCCCACGGCGAGTGGTCGGTCGTCACGCGCGACGATGGCTCCAGGCAGTGGGCCTACAAGGGCAAGCCGCTGTACTACTTTGCCAAGGACCAGAAACCCGGCGACCGCACCGGCGACAATGTGATCAACGCTTGGCACGTCGCGCGGCCGTAGGCGCCGGCAACGTCGGTTCAGCCGTCGGCGGGCTCGCAGAAGCGGACACTGCCCATGCCCTGCCGTTTGGCGGCACGCAACGCCATCCCGGCTTGCGTCATCAACGTGCGCTCGTCGTGCGCATCCTGCGGGTAGCTGGCGATGCCCACGCACGCGCTGAGCCGGTACTCCCTGCCCTGTGACTGCAGTGGTTCGCTGACTGCCTGCAGCAGCTTGCGCGCCACCGGCTCGGCCTGTTGCGCCGGCGGCAGCTCGTGCGCCAGCACCGCGAACTCGTCGCCGTCGAGGCGCGCCACGACGTCGCTGGCGCGCAACTGCTTGCGCAGGCGCTGCGCGATCTCGCGCAGCAGCGCGTCGCCCCCATCACGACCCAGGCCGTCGTTCATGCGGCGGAAGCGGTCGATATCGAGAAGCAGGATCGCGAAGCGCCGCTCGTAGCGCTTGGCCAGCTCGAGCGCCTGGTTCACAAGCTGCCGCAACGCGGCGCGGTTGGGCAGGCCGGTCAGCTCGTCGTGGGTCGAGAGGTACTGGATGCGCTGCGTCGCCTGCTTGTGCAGCGTGGTGTCGCGCGCGGTGCCACGGTAGCCCCTGAACTGGCCGTCGGCGTCGTGGATCGGGTCGCCGTGCAAGCACAGGTGGACCATTTCGCCATCGTCGTCGCGCAGCACGCATTCGAAGTCGCGGAACGGCTCGCGGCGATCGAGCCGAGCGCGGTGATCGTCCCAGGTGCTGCTGACCGGCACCAGGCCCTGCACTTCCCAGGGGCAGCGGCCGATCAGCGTACGCGCCAGCTCCGACCCGCTGCGGCCCGCGCCGTGACCTTCGAAGCGAACGAAATGCAAGCGCGCGTCCTGCTCCCAGAACCAGTCGGACGACAGCGCGGTCAGGCTGCGCACGCGCTTTTCGCTCTCGGCCAATTGCGCCAGCGCCTGCGCACGCAGCAGGAACTGACCGATCTGGCCGCCGATCAGCGGCAGACCGGCGAGCAGCGACTCGTCGCGCGCCTGCACCGCGGTGCTGTGGAGCTCCAGCACGCCGAGCACCTGGCTGCCCACCGCTACCGGAAAGGCCAGCGTGCTGCGCAGGCCCGCGCGCAACGCGATCGGCACGCGGCGAAAGGTGTCGTCCTGCGCGATGTCGGCCACCCACACCGGCGCGGCATTCAACCACGCTGCGCCGACGACACCGGCACGGTTGAGGATCGGGCGCCGGCCGTGCGTGTGCTGCAGGTACTCGGCGATGCCCGCTGCCTCGACACCCCAGGCGCCGAGGCAGGTCAGGCGGTCGGCCTCGCCGGCGTCGCGGGTCCAGAAGCCGCCGCAGTCCCAGCCCAGCGTCTCGCAGAACGCGCCGACGATGCGCGGCGCTGCCTGCACGCCCCCGCCGGAGCCGGCGAGCGCGGGAGCGAGGCGCTGGTCGATGCGCAGCAGCAGGTCCACCTCGGGAGTCTCGGCACGCGCAGCGTGAAGTTGAAGCCCGATTGCGCCAGTGCGTCACGCGGCGACCCGCAGCCGGGCCCGCTCGCGCTGGCGTCCGTAGTGTGAACAGGCCCTAGCGCAATTGCACCTCGCCGTCGAACTCGACGTTGAGTTGCAGGCCGACGATGTTCAGCGTCATCTTCGCCGGCAGCGTCTCGGTGCCCGCGATCGCATGGGCGGCGATGGCCTTGTCGACCGCCTGCTCGATCTCGCGCTGCGAATTGACGCCCACCGTCTTGAGGAACTTGCGAATGCTGTGTTGGAGGACTTCCCGATCCATGACGGACTCCGTTCGAAGAATTCGCCGCGCAGCGGCGTCGTGCCACTGTAGCCGGCCGCTCGACGCGCCAGCGCGAAAGGGGCAAGCGGCGGTCGACGGCCGCCGGCACGGTATCGCTTTCGTGTCCGCGCCGCCACGCGGCGCCGCGGGAACGGGGATACTGCCTCGGCCCTCTGCGCAGGAGCCCGCCGCATGGAGGACCCAGCCGACTAC
>DASURM010000017.1:0-3722 GCA_036280035.1 Burkholderiaceae bacterium
CACCGGCCATCGTCTCGGGCTCGGCGCGCGCTCGGCGACGGCGCTGCAGGTAGGCATCGTGGGCCCGCAGGCCATCGGCTGCGCTGGGCAGAGCCATGCCGCGTTGCGGATCGGCCGGCCCGACCTGCGCCAGCAGCCAGCCCTGCTCATCACCGCCGACGACACCGAGATCGGGCTCGCCCAGGCCGAAGCGGTGGGCCGCGATCGCGGCTGGTGCCGACGGCGCCGTCATGCGTTGCAGTATCGCCGCGCCGTGTGGCCGCGCGATTGCGCGATCTCGACGCGCGGCGAAAAGTTGCGTAAAGCCGCGCCGTGCGTCAGCGCGCCAGCAGCGCGTTGACGCCGTCGATGTCGGCGGGCTGCAGCTGACCGGCGGCTTGCCGCAGCCGCAGGCCGTTGACGAGCACGTCGTAGCGCGAGCGCGCGAGGTCGCGTTGCGTCAGGTTGAGCTGGGTCTGCGCGTTGAGCACGTCGATGTTGACCCGTATGCCGACCTTGTAGCCGAGCTGCGTGGCTTCGAGCGCGAGCTGGGTCGACGACTCGGCCGCTTCGAGAGCGCCGACCTGCGCGCGGCCGGATTTCAGCGCCAGGAAGGCCGTGCGCGTGTTCTGCGCCACGCCGCGCCGTACGGCGTCGAGGTCGTTGCGCGCCTTGTCTTCGAGAGAGAGCGTTTCCTTGATACGGTTCTGCGTCGCACCGCCGGTGTACAGCGGCATCCGCAGTTGCAGGCCGATCAGCGAATTGGCGGTGTTGCCGGGCGAGGTGGTTGCGGTACCGGCGGTGCGGTTGGCACCCACCGAGCCCACCAGGTCGACCGTCGGGCCCTCGGCGGCGCGCGCTCGCTCGGTCTCCAGCTGCGCGATCTCCAGGCCGTATTGCGCCTTGCGGATCTGCGGATGCGCGCGCTCGGCGCTGTCGACCCAGGCGTTGATGTCGTCGGGCGCGGGCCCGGGCAGGGTCACCGCTTCGGCCAGCGGTTTGGGGACGACGTCGGTGCGACCCACCAACTGATCGAGCGCGACGCGCTTGGTGCGCAGATCGTTCTCGGCGGCGATCTCCACTGCGCCGGCGAGGTCGAAGCGGGCCTGCGCCTCGCGCGTGTCGGTGATGGTTGCAGTGCCGACCTCGAAGTTGCGCTTGGCTGAGGCCAGCTGCTCACCGATCGCCTTCTTGCTCGTCTGCTGCGAAACCAGCGTGTCGTACGCGGCCAGCACGTCGAAGTAGGCCTGCGCGACGCGCACGATCAAGTCCTGCTCGGCGCTCTCGAGATCGGCCTGCGCCGCCTCGTAGACCCGCTTGGCCTGGGCGATGGTGGCGTCGTTGCCGCGGTTGTACAGCGGCTGCGTCGCGCTCACCGCGGCATCGATGCGGTTGTTGTAGAAGTGACCGTCGGTGCCAGGAATCGGCGTGCGATTGGGGCCGGCCACGGTGCTCGGCACGTCGACGTCGCTGCGCGAGGCGTTGGCCAGCAACCCGACGTTCGGACGGTTCAACGCCTCGGCCTGTGCCATGCGGTACTGCGCCGACTCGGCCAGCGCGCGCGCCGCCAGGTAGGTGGCGTCGTAGGCGCGCGCCGCGTCGTACAGATCGCGCAGGTTCTGTGCACGGCCGGCAGCGGGCAGCAGCGCCAGCGCGCACAGGGCCAGGGCGGCGCAGACGAGGCGCAGTGTCGGGCGCGGCGGCGCGGAAGTCATGCTTGGCGTCCTCGGGTGGGCGTTGGTGATCGAGCGGATCGAAGCGGCAGCCGGCTTTGTCGGCGAGCGCCCGCGGCGGCGGCAATTCGTTTGCGACGGATTGCCGATCGACGGCGCCCGGTGGTGCGCGGGCAGCGATGAATGGTCGAACGGGCGCGGCTGCGCGCGGAGGCCGTCACAGTGGGGTCAGAACCGGAAGCGACTCGGTTCGTCGAAGCCGCGCAGGCGCGGGGCCACTGTGTCGAACAACTCGCGCGACTCGAAGCTCGACGGCGCCAGGCGCTGCACGCGCACCGCCCGCATCACCGGCTCGTCGCCGACGATCGCCAGCAGCCGGCCATCGGGGGCGAGCTGGTCGAGCAACGCCTGCGGCACCGTGTTGACCGACCCCGACAGCACGATGACGTCGAACGGCGCCTCGGCGGGCATGCCGCGCGAGCCGTCGAACACGCGCACCTTGCAGTTGGCGATGCCGGCACGCTGCAGGTTGCCGCCCGCGAACGTCGCCAGCGCCGGATGCACCTCGAGCGACAGCACCGAGCGCGCGCGGTGCGCCAGCAACGCCGCCATGAACCCCGAGCCGGCGCCGACCTCGAGTACCCGCTCGTGCCGCTGCACGCCAGCCTCCTGCAGCAGCCGCGCCTCGACCTTCGGCGCCAGCATGCATTGCCCCTCGGGCAGCGGCACTTCGGTGTCGACGAAGGCCAGCGCGCGGTAGGCTCCCGGAACGAAGTCCTCGCGCCGCACCACCGCCAGCAGGCTCAGCACGGCCGGATCGAGCACGTTCCACGGCCGGATCTGCTGCTCGATCATGTTGTAGCGGGCAAGTTCGAAATTCATGTCGTTCTACTTCGTTCAGTCGGCCGGGCCACATGCAAACCGACGAATTCTAGGCGCGCCGTCAACGCCGCCGGCTGGCACGCGAGGCCGCAGCAGTCCTGGCATGCTGCCGTACGAGGCCGCGGATCACGAGGTCGATGTGCGCGCCGATGAAGGCGCGGGGGTCGAAGCGCTCGTCATGCCCGGAACACGCCCCCAGCGAATGCTTGTACAGGCACAGCATCACCATCGGCAGCACCAGCGAGTGCACCACCACCGAGACGTCGAGGGCGTCGAACTCGCCGCCGTCGATACCGCGCTGCACGACGCGCGCGATCAGCTGCTCGCCCGGCTGGATGACCTCGCGTTGATAGAACTCGGCGAGGTCGGGGAAGTTGCGGACCTCGGTGACGATCAGCTTGAACACCCCGGAGGTCGGGCTGTCGAACACCTCGAGCCACCAACGGCTGAGCACGTCGCGCAACAGTTCGGCGACCGAACCGCTGTGGCGTTCGGCCAGGGCCGCGCCTGCCGCGATGCGGGTCGACAGGTGCTCGCGGATCACCGCCTTGAGCAACTCCTCCTTGCTCGCGTAGTAGAGGTACAGCGTGCCCTTGGAGACGCCGGCGCGCTGCGCCACCTCCTCGGCGCGGGTGGCGGCAAAGCCCTTCTCGACGAACAGCTCGAGCGCGGCGTCGAGCAACTGTTGCGGGCGGGCCTCCTTCTGGCGGCGGCGGATCGGGGCGAGCGTCTCGTTCATCGTTAATGACCAATTGGTCAGTAATGTAATCGACCTCTCGACGCGGGGTCAACCGCGTTCGGTTTCACGCCGGCGCAAGCAAGTCGAGCGGGGCGCCAAGGGTCGGCCCGTATGATCCGCCGCTGCACGAAGCGGGGGCCGACTTGGATTGGGTGCTATTGGCCAAGGCGGCCGTGATGGGGGTCGTCGAAGGCCTGACCGAATTCCTGCCGGTCTCCTCGACCGGCCATCTGATCCTCGCCGGTGCGCTGCTCGACTTCAACGACGAGCGCGGCAAGCTGTTCGAGATCGTCATCCAGTCGGCAGCGATCCTCGCGGTGGTGTGGGAGTACCGCGCGCGAATCGGCCATGTGCTGACTCACGCCGGCAGTGACGCCAAGGCACGGCGGCTGCTGGTCAACGTGGCGATCGCCTTCGCGCCGCTGGCGCTGCTCGGTCTGGCGTTCGGC
>DASURM010000018.1:0-8543 GCA_036280035.1 Burkholderiaceae bacterium
AGCACTGGGACGACGTGATCTTCGGGCCGTGCATCGAAGGCGCGGTGTTCGAGGGGCGCTTCGGGGCGCGGCCGCGGTGCTCGACCTGCAGGCGATCGTGGCGCGCCTTGGTCAGCAGCGTGCCGATCTTGAGCTGGTCGAGCTTGCCGGTCTTGCCGGTCTGGCGCAGCAGCGCCGCCCGCTGCGCCTGCGCCTCCAGCGATTCGATGCGCGCCGCATAGACCTGCGCCAGCGCGTCGAGTTGCTGGATCTTGAAGTACACCGAGCTGACGTTGAACGCCAGTTCCTGCGCGCCCAGCCGCTCGTGTTCGAGCGCGATCTGCCCGCCGAGATCGGCGAGTACCACGCCTTGCTCGAGCCGGCCACCGGTGTACAGCGGCAGCTTGAGCGCGAGACCCAGCGCGACAATGGTTTCGTCCAGCGGCGGAAACACCCCCGGTGCCCGGATGCTGTGCACCAAGGTCGGGTGGCCGTAGCGCGTGGTGCTTGCACCGGCTTCGATCTCGGGACGCTTGGCGGCGCGCGCAGCAGCGAGGCCCGCGGCGGTCCGGTCGACATCGAGCCGCCGCGACAGATGCTCAGGGTTGTTTGCGAGCGCCAGTCGCAGGGCGTCCGTCAAGCTCAACGCGGCACCTTGCGCAGGTGCCGCCTGCGCCACGGCGGCGAGCATGAGGCCGAGCCACAGCCGGCGCGGCCTGCCGCCGCCGTTGCGATGGTGCCGCCCGCCTTGCGAGCGGTGGACGCGGATCGTCATCGGTGGCTCCGGTCGGCAGCCTGTGGCGGCGCGGGTTGCACGCCGGCATTCGAGTTGCGGCCTTCGAGACCGCGGCGATAGATGGCGAAGGCATTCGGCGCCTGCGTGCGCACGCACGTGAGATCGCCATTCAACATGGCCTGCATGACCAGACCCTGGACCATGCCGATCAGCAGCGTGGCCGCCGTTGCGGCGTCGATCTCACGCGCGATCTCGCCCTGCGCCTGTCCTCGTTCGACCAGCGACTGCACTCGTTCGCGATAGCCGAGCATGAGCTGCCGTGCCATTCGCTTGGCCGGCGTGCGCTCCTTGCGCTGCAACTCGCCGAACATCACCCGCGGTACGCCGGGATGCCTCGCGACGAAGTCGATGTGGGCGAAGAACACGCCCTCCACGGCAGCCAGCGGCGAGGCCGCGGCCCGGGCGGCGTCGTCGATGCGGCCGAGCAACCGCTCGCTGGCCCAGCCGATCACGGCCTCCCAGATTGCATCCTTGGTCGGGAAGTGCTTGAACAGTGCGCCTTGCGTCAGCTTCATGCGCTCGGCGATGGCGGTGGTGGTGATCGCACTTGGATCCTGCTGGGCAGCCAGCGCGAGCACCGCCTCGACAGTCGCGGCGCGGCGTTCGTCAGTAGGCAGGCGGGAGGAGCCGGTCGGCATGTCGAGAATCCTTCCTTGGTAAGTATTCTATTACTTGCCAAGCCGAGGAGTGCATGAGATCGACGAATGCCCGGACAGGCGACGAGGCGAAGGCGGCCGAACGGGGCCATCGGCCTCGGCGGACCGTCATGCCGGGCGCCGGCTTGCGCAGACGGCGGCCGACGCCGCGGCGTTGATCCGACGCAAGGGCGGAGGTGGGGGCGCGTGTCATTGTTTGGTCGTCGAAGGAGAGCAGCATGTCCACCGTCCCACTCGACCTCGAAACCGATGCCGTGCTGCTACCGCCGGTCGAATGGCCGCAGGTGTCACTGCGCGAGGCGTTGCAGCGGCGCTGCAGCATGCGCGAGTTCGCCGCCGACGCGCTGCCGCTGGCGACGCTGTCGGCGCTGCTGTGGGCCGGCTTCGGCGTCAACCGCCGCGAGCGCGGCGGACGCACGGCGCCGTCGGCGCACGACTGGCAGGAGATCGTGCTGTACGCGGTGCTCGCGGAGGGCGCGTACCGCTACGACGCACACCAGCAGCGCTTGCTGCTGGTCAAGGCCGAAGATCTGCGTCGACACAGCGGCACGCAGGACTTCGTTGCCGCCGCGCCACTGAACCTGGTGCTGGTCGCCGACTTCGCGCGCATGCGCGACGCGCGTGACGACCGCGAGCGCGAGTTCCTGGCCGGCGCAGACGCCGGCTGCATCGCGCAGAACATCGGCCTTGCCTGTGCAGTGCTCGGGCTCGCGGCAGTGGTGCGCGGCTTGATCGACCGCCGCACGCTAGCGCTGGCGTTGGCGCTGACGCCGACGCAGCGCATTGCACTGGCGGTGACGGTCGGCCGGCCGCGCAGCGGCGCAGTGCCATGACGCGCGCCCGGCGGCCGAAGCAGGCGCGTCGCCGCGGGCCCCGCATTGCCATCGACGATGCGCCGGCGCCGGATCTCGATGCGCTCGATCCGGAGGCGCCCATCGGCTTCGCGCGTGGCGACACGCTGGCCGGCATCGACGGCAGGTCGCCCTGGTCGGTCTTGGACGCATCGGGCCGCGGCCGTGGGCCGACGCCGCCGGCGTGCGCGCGCTGCCGGCGCTGATCGCGACGCTGGCGGCCGACCATCGCGCGAGCGACGGCCATCGCGGCGCGCTGCTGCTGGCCGAAATCCGCGAGCGGCTGCAGGATCCCGCCATGCTCGATGCAGCCACGAGGCGACGGTGAGCGCGGACCGGCAACACATCCGCAGCGAGCTGCTGCAGGCATTGACCGAGATCGCGCCGGAGGTCGAACCGCAGTCGATCGACGCCGGCCAGCCGCTGCGGCGGCAGGTCGACCTCGACTCGGCCGACTGGCTGAACTTTCTTGTCGCGGTGCACCTGCGGCTCGGCGTCGACATCCCCGACGCCGAAGCGGCGCGCCTAACGACGCTCGACAAGCTGATCGACTACTGCGCCGAGCGGGCGCGGCATGGCTGATGGGCAGGCCCATCGAGCGTGCCTTCGCCTCTTAAGCCGAGCGCTTCAGTGGGCGAGCAGGACGGGTAGCGTCATCGAGTCGAGCACGGTGCGGCTGACGCCTCCGAGCACCAGTTCGCGGGCACGGCCATGACCGTAGCAGCCCATGACCAGCAGATCGGCGCCGTGGTCGGCCGCGCGCGACAGCACGATCTCTCCGAGCGCGCCCGGCACTTCGCCCTCTCGGTGGTACTGCGCCTGCACGCCGTGGCGCAGCAGCAGCGGCTCGATCTCGTGCGGGTCGTCGCCCCAGCTCGCCACGTGGACATGGCGGGCCAACCTCAGCAGTGGCAGCGCGGCGGCCAGTGCCCGGGCAGATTCGCGCGTAGGCTTCCACGTCACGAGCACGTTGCTGCCGACATCCGGGAAGGTGCCCGCGTAGGGTACGACGATCGCCGGGCGGCCGCTGTCGATGACGACCGACTCGACAAAGGTCGCCGGCGTGCCCGGTCTGCCGGGGGCCTCGCGGTCGTATTGACCGAGCACCAGCAGGTCGGCTGCGAAGGCACGGCGCACGAACGCCGGCACGACGGCGGCCACTTCCAGCTCACCGTAGGTGACACGCGGGCCCGCGCGGCAGGCATCGAAACGCTCGCGCGCCTGCCGCCGACGCTGCTCGTCGAGCAGGCGTCCGCTATCGAAGAACAGCGAGCTGCCCTCGGCGCTTGCGATCGCCAGCTCGATCACGCTGGGTGTCACGGCGAACGTCGCATTCACGGTGGCGTCGTGGCTCTCGGCCAGTGCCACCGCCAAGCCCACTCGTGCGGCCGTGCGCTGGGACGCGTCGAGGTGCAGCAGGATGGACCGGATCTCGTTCATGGCGCGCTCCTTCGCGTTGCGGCCGGGCCACGCTAGCCTGAAGACGTGGCCGCTGGCTTGCGCCGGCGCAAGCCAGCGCTCGTCCGCGCCGCTCGATCGAACTTACACCAGCAGCGCCTGCGCTGACACCGCCTGCAACTGCAGGGCCTTCGCCACCGGCTCGCACGTCAGCTTGCCGCGATGGATGTTCAGTCCGTTGCGGAGGTGCCGGTCGGCGCGCAACGCGCGCTCGCCTTGCGCGGCGAGCGCCAGCCCGAACGGCAGCGTGGCGTGGTTCAACGCGTGGCTGGAGGTGACCGGCACTGCACCGGGCATGTTGGTGACGGCGTAGTGAATGATGCCGTCCACCTCATGGGTGGGCGCGTCGTGGGTGGTGGGTCGCGAGGTCTCGAAGCAGCCGCCTTGGTCGATCGCCACGTCGATCAGCACGCTGCGCGGCCGCATGCGGCGCAGCATCGCACGCGTCACGAGCAGCGGCGTGCTGGCGCCGGGCACCAACGCCGCGCCGATCACGACGTCGGCGTCGCCGACTTCCGCTTCGATGACGGCCGCGGTCGAATAGCAGACGCGTACCCGCCCTTGGAACAACTGGTCCAACTCCCGAAGACGCGACAGCGATCGCTCCACCACACTGACTTCGGCGCCGAGTCCGGCGGCCATCCGTGCGGCCTGCGTGCCCACGACACCGCCGCCGAGAATGACCACGCGTGCCGCGAGCACCCCGGCCACGCCGCCGAGAAGCACGCCCTTGCCAGCCGGGCCGCGCAGGCAGCCGGCCGCGACTTCGACCGCCAGGCGCCCGGCCACTTCGCTCATCGGCGCCAGCAGCGGCAGGCCGCCCGCATCGTCGGTGACGGTTTCGTAGGCCACGGCGATGCAGCCCGATGCGAGCAGACCCTCGGTGAGTGTGCGATCGGTCGCCAGGTGCAGGTAGGCAAACAGAATCTGGCCAGGCTGCAGCAGGCGCAGTTCCGCCGGCTGCGGTTCCTTGACCTTGACGATCATCTCGGAGCGCGCGTAGACGACTTGCGCACTCGCAACGATCGTCGCGCCCGCGGCTTCGTAGGCCGAGTCGTCGGCGCCGATTCCCGCACCGGCGCCGGCTTGCACCAACACCTCGTGCCCCGCCGATGCGTACTCGCGCGCCGACGCGGGCGTCATCCCGACGCGCAACTCCCGAACCTTGGTCTCTTTGGGTACGCCGATGCGCATGGGGTGCCTCCGGGGTCGTGGTTCGCGCGGGGAACTGAAAGCGCCGCGCGCGGGTCTTGCATCCGACCCGGGTAGCGTCGGTGCTCGCAGGCGCGCGACTGTTGCGCTCGATCAATCGCGCGTGACGGTGCCTCCTGTCTTCGCGATCCGGAGAGCGGGCGGCAGCGGGGATCCTCGTTCCCGTTTGGCCTTCAGAATCTCCACTGCAGCCTTTCGACTGGGGACTCAATGGCAATGCATGATGACGCGGGAAGCGCAGGAGCCTGGTCGCACCGGCTCGAAACCAAGATACCGCCGCCGCTGGTCGCGCTCGTGATCGTGGTGGCGATGTGGCTCGTCGCGCGGGTGACGCCGGTCGTGCCGCTGCCGGATCTGCCGCGACTGCAAGCGACGGGCGTGCTGGCGGCGGTCGGCGCCGCCTTCGCGGTCGCCGGTTCGCGCGCTTTCCGCAAAGCCGGGACCACGGTGAACCCGCTGAAGCCCGAACGTGCGTCCCGATTGGTCGATGCGGGGGTCTATCAGTTCAGCAGGAATCCGATGTACCTCGGCCTGCTGCTGGGCTTGCTCGCGCTGGCCGTGTACCTTGCTGCTCCGGTTGCGCTGGTGGGGCCGGTCGCCTTCGCCGGGTACATCCAGCGCTTCCAGATCAGGCCCGAGGAGCGGGCCCTCGAAGCGAAGTTCGGTGCCGAGTACGTCGACTACAAGCGCCGCGTACGGCGCTGGCTCTGACGCGATCTCGAATTCAGCCGCTCGGCTGATCGAGGAGCGCCGCGCTCGTCACAGCCCGAGTGCGAGCTGCGCCGCCTCGGACATGCGCGAGCGATCCCACGGCGGGTCGAACACCACGTCGACCGTCGCCTCGCAGACGCGCGGCAGCGCCAGCAGCTTGTCGCATACCTCGTTGGCGAGTGCCTCACCCATGCCGCAGCCCGGGGCCGTCAGCGTCATCTGGATTTTGACCTTGAACTGGCCGTCGTCCTTGGGCTCCAGGTCGCACCCGTAGACCAGACCCAGTTCGACGATGTCTACTGGAATCTCGGGGTCGTAGCAGGTCTTCAAGGTCTGCGAGACCAGCGCGCGCAGGTCGTCGGGCGTCACGTCGCTGGGCACGCTCGGCGCGACGGGCACCGGCTTGCCGATGGCGTCGGCGTCGGCCCCTTTCAGGCGCACGAGCTGCCCTTGCGCCACCAGCGTGAACGACGAGCCGAGCGCCTGCGTGATCTGCGCCATCGTTCCGGCCGGCAGCTCGATCGGGGTGCCGTCGGGAACGCGCTCGACGCGCACCGCGCGCGTGGTCGTCACCGTTTCGCGGCGCGGTCTCATGGCCTGTGGTTCATGCTCCGTGCGGCGCCGCGGCTTCGGTTTGCGAAGCCCCGGCCACCGGCGTCTCGATGGCGTGCATCAGCGCGTGCCAGCCGAGCAGCGCGCACTTGATGCGGCTCGGGTAGCGCCGCACGCCGCCCAGGCTGACCAGCTTGCCGAGTTGCGCGTTCTCCGGCTCGAGCTGGCCGGTGATCACCGCGCGAAAGCGCTGCTGCAACTGGCGCGCGAACTCGACCTCCTGCCCGCGCACCGCCTCGGTCATCATCGAGGTCGATGCGATGCAGATGGCGCAGCCCTGGCCGGTGAAGCGGATGTCGCTCAGCCGCGCGCCGTCGATCTGCAGCTCGACGCTGATGTCGTCGCCGCACTGCGGGTTGGTGCCGCGTGCGCGATGGCTGGCGCGCGCCAGCGTGCCGAAGTGGCGCGGCGAGCGCTTGTGGTCGAGCGTCACCTGCTGGTACAGCTCGTTCTCGGCGCTGCTCATGAGTGCACCCCTGGCGCTTCGCGCCCCCCCGCCGAGCGGGGCCGAGCCCCTTCGGGCGGCCGGGCGGGGCTCATGAGTGCACCCCTGGCGCTTCGCGCCTCCCCGCCGAGCGGGGGCTGAGCCCCTTCGGGCGGCCGGGCGGGGCTCATCGCAGCAACTCCAGCACTTCGGCCACGCCGGCCACCAGGCGCTCGACCTCGTCGTGCGTGTTGTAGATCGCGAACGACGCCCGCGTCGTCGGCCCGAGGCCCAGGTGATCGAGCAGCGGCTGCGCGCAGTGGTGGCCTGTGCGCACCGCGATGCCGCGTTCGTCGAGCAGCGTGCCGACGTCGTGCGGATGCGCGCCGCGGGTGACGAACGACACGATCGCCGACGCCTCGGCCGCGGGCGAGAGCACCGTCACGCCGTCGATCGCCGACAGCCCCTGCGCCGCGTGGGCGCGCAGGCTGCACACGTGGCGGTCGATCGTGCCGCGGCCGATGCGCTCGATGAACGCCGCCGCGGCGGCGAGCCCGACGGCGCCAGCCACGTTCGGCGTGCCGCCTTCCAAGCGCGCCGGCAGGTCTGCGAAGCTGGCCTCGCTCACGCTGACCCAGGCGACCATGTCGCCGCCGTAGCGCAGCGGCTCGAGTCGCTCGAGCGCGGCGCGCCGGCCCGCGAGGACACCGGTGCCCATCGGGCCGTACATCTTGTGGCCCGAGAAAGCCATGAAGTCGCAGGCGAGCGATTGCAGTGCCGGCATCTCGTGCGACACCGCCTGCGCGGCGTCGAGCACGGTCAGCGCGCCAGCGTCGGCGGCCATCGCGAGCAACTGCTCGTACGGCGGGCGCTCGCCGGTGGCGTTGGCACACGCGGTGAGCGCGAACACGCGGGTCTTGGCCGACAGCATGCGGGCAAGGTCCTCGGGGTGCAGACGGCCTTGCGCATCCGGACGCAGGATGCGCAGCGTAGCGCCGCAGCGCCGCGCCGCCTGTTGCCAGGGCACCAGGTTGGCGTGGTGTTCCAGGCCGCTGACGATGATCTCGTCGCCGGCCGAGAGGGCACGCCGATGCACACCGGCGGTCGACAGGCCGTGGGCCACCATGTTGAGCGCATCGGTGGTGCCCGACGTGAACACCAGTTCGTGCTCCGGGCCGGCGCCGACGAACCGCTTCAGTTCCTGGCGCGCGTGTTCGAAGGCATCGGTGGCACGCTGGCTCAGCGTGTGCACGCCGCGGTGGATGTTGGCGCGCTCGTGCTGCTCGAAGTGACGCATTGCATCCTGCACCGCCAACGGCATCTGCGTGGTGGCGGCGTTGTCGAGGTAGGCCAGCGCCACGCCGTGAACCCGCTGCTCGAGCAGCGGAAACCGCGCGCGCACACCGTACAACTCGGCCTGCCACAGCGCGTCGCGATCACCCATGGTGTGCCTCCTTGGTCGGAGTCAGATGGTCGGCCACCGCGCTGGCCAGCAGCGTGTCGATACCCAGTGTCTCCAGCAGCTCGGGTCCACCGAGGCCGCGCGCCAGCAGCGCAGCGGCCATGCCTTCGACGATGAGCCCGCGTGCGCGCGCTTCGTCCAGGCCGCGCTGGCGGGCGTAGAACAGAGCCTCGTCGGGCAACGCGCCCCAGGTGGCGCCGTGTGCGGCCTGCACGAGGTCGTGCAGGATCTCAAGGTGCGGGCGCAGCACGAGCTTGGGGTGCCCGCCGGTGGGGATTCCCGACAGGCGCTGGCGGGCGTCGGCCTCGTCGCAGCCCTCGGCGATGCCGGTGTGCGCGTTGAGCACCGCGCGCGCCGCGCCGCTGGCCAGCGCCAGGCCTTC
>DASURM010000019.1:0-4094 GCA_036280035.1 Burkholderiaceae bacterium
GCCTCGCCCATCTGCTGCCACAGCGTGCGCAGCGGCTCGGGCACCTTGGCCGTCGCGGCGCCCAGCTCCTGCCAGGCGTCGGCCGCGGGCGCGGCGGCCTTGCGCGCCGACGCATCGTCGATGGCCGCCAGTTGCGCGGCCACGCGGCCGGCAGCGGCCTGCACCGGCTCGTAGCCTGGCGGCGTGCCCAGCGCATAGGTGCGCAGCGCCGCGAGCCGGTCGGCCTCGAGCGACGGTGCATCGCCGCCGGGCCCCATGTCGCGAAGCATCGCGGTCAGCCAGACGTTGAGCGGCGAATCGGCGCGCGACATCAGGCGCGCCTGGTCGGCTGCCGCGTCGAGCGACGACACCGGCAGCAGCCGCAGGTCGAACACCAGCGCGTCCCAGGCGCGCAGGCGTTCGGCCGCAAGCTGAGAATCGATGGCCTCGATCAGTCGCGCGCGGGCCGCCGGGTCGGTTGCAGCCGCTGCCGTTCCGAGCACCCAGGGTGCCTCGCTCTCGAGCTGCTGCACGCTGTCGCGCACGCGCTCGCGCAGGCGCGCCTGCGCCGCGCGCGTGTACAGCGGCTCGACGCCGCTTTCGAGTGGCACGCCGCTGGCGCGCGTGAGCACCTTCTGCGCGGTGGCCAGCGCGGCCGGTTCGATCGACAGCGGCACGCGCCCCTGGGTGACATCGCCCTGGTGCAGGCGCGCAAGCACCCGCTGCGCCGGCGCGGCGCCGCCCAGCTGCGCTCGCGTGCGCGCCACCAGCGCGGAATCGGCCATCGACGGCGCGCCGACTTCGCCGCTGGCCAGCAGCCGGTCGAGGTGCTCGCGCAGCGCTGTACGCGCGGTGGCCGACCCGACCTGCGCCGCGTTGGCGTCCCAGTCGGCCACCAGGTAGCTGCGCAGCGCCGCGGCGTCGAAATGGCTGCCGCCGAACAGCATCAGGTAGGCCTTCAGCGCCTCGTAGCGCGTGGCGAGCGCGTCGGCGCCGCTGACGTCGAGCCGCTGCTGCAGCCGCCTGGCCAGGCGCGGCACCAGCGCCTCGCGCAGCACGTGGTGATAGGCGTCGTGCGCCGCCAACGCAAGGTTGGTGGCCTGGTCGAGGCCGAGGCTCCAACGGCGGCCGCTGCGCGCATCGCCGTCGCCGGCGAGCGACCACAGACCATCGAGCAACGGCACCATCGCCGCCAGCTCGGTGGGGCTGGCCTTCGCCGCCGACGCCTGCGCCTGCAGGCGCAACACCGCGGGTGCGGCGGTCGCGAGCCACTGGCTGCTGCGGCCGTACTGGTGCCATGCCCAGCCGAGCGCGCCCACCGTCACCAGTGCGCTGGCGATCACCACCGCCCCATGCAGCCAGGCGCGCTGGCGCTCCCAGCGACGGTTGGTGCCGGCCAGCCCCGCCTCGCCGAGCACCACCTCGCGCAGCAGCCGCGTCACGAAGTAGCTGCGGCCGCTCGGCCGCAACGGTGGCAGCACGCGGTGCGCCAGGCCGAGCGCACGCGACAGCGCACCGAGCGCGCGGTCCATCGGCGAGCCTTCCTGGGTGGCGCTGGTGAAGTACACGCCACGCAGCATCGGCGCGGCGCCGCTGCCGGGCTCGAACGTCAGGCGCAGCATCTCGGCCAGCGCGTCGCGCAGCAGACGCCACTGCTGCGGAAACCCGAACAGCGCGGCGCGCCGGTCGCGGTCGCGCTCGTCGTGCAGGCGGGCGATCAGGCAGTCGTGCAGCGACTTCTCGAGCGTCACCATCTCGGCCGACAGCCGCGCCAGCCGCGCCGCCGCGTCGACCTCGGGCGCCTTGGCCTTCGCGGCGCGCTTGGCCGCATCGAGGGCCAGCGTCGTGCCCCAGACCTGCGCGCGTTCGTCCTTGTCGAAGTCGGCAAAGAACTCCATGAAGCCGGCCAACAGATCGCACTTGGTGACCATCACGTAGATCGGGAAGCGGATGCCGAGCTGCGCATGCAGCTCGGCGATGCGCTCGCGCATCTCGCGCGCCAGCACGCGCCGGCGATCGGCGTCGGGCTGCAGCAGGTCGGTGGCGCTCAGCGTCAGGATGACGCCGTTGATCGGCTGGCGCGGCCGATGCTTGAGCAGCAGTTGCAGGAACCCGAGCCAGGCCGCGCGGTCGGCCTCGCGATAGCTGTCCTGCGTGGTGTAGCGGCCCGCGGTGTCGATCAGCACCGCGTCGGCGGTGAACCACCAGTCGCAGTTGCGCGTGCCGCCGGCGCCGCGCAGCGCCTTGGGCCCCAGCTCGGCGGCCAGCGGGAATTGCAGCCCCGAGTTGACGATGGTGGTGGTCTTGCCGGCGCCGGGCGCCCCGATGACGATGTACCAGGGAAGCTGGTACACGTAGGGCCGGCGCCTCAGCCAACCCCAGGCCGAGCGCGGGCCGAGTTGCCGGCTGCGCAGCACCTGCAGCGCCTGCGTGAAGCGCTGGCCGATCACCGCCACCTCGGGCGCGCCGGGCGCCGCGGTGTCGCCCGGGCGGGCTGCGGCAGGCTGCAGGCCGTCGAGCAGGCGCCGGTTGCGCCGCGCCGCCGCGAGCGCACGCCCAAGCGCGTGCAGCGCGAACAGCGCCAGCACCGCAGCGATGGCCAGCGCGCGCGCACGCTCGCCGGCCAGCGGTGCCACGCCGCCGAGCTGGAGCAACGGCCCGACGAACCACACCAGCGCGCCGGCCGCATACAGGCCCAGCGCGATCAGCAGCGCGCGCAGGTGGGTCAGGAGTTCCGGGCGCATCGATCGGGACGAGTGCATGAAAACCAAGTGAACGCCGCGGATCCGGCTGCGCCGGGCAGCATCGCAGCCCGTGCCCGCGCCACTCCAGTGGCGCGTCCCCGAGTGGACACCGCGGATCCGGCTCCGCCGGGCAGCTGGTGTCGCCCCCTTGAGGGGGGAGCGGCCGCCAGGCCGCTTCGGGGGTGGTTCATGATTCCGGCCGCGGCAACAGCAGCAGCACTTCGACGCGACGATTGCGTGCGCGCCCGGCCGGCGAGTCGTTGGGCGCCCTCGGCTCGGACTCGGCGCGGCCTTCGGCGCGCACGCGCTGCGCCGGCAGCCCGGCCTCGACCAGCGCGGCGGCGACGGCCCTGGCGCGCTCGCGCGACAGATGCCAGTTCGACGGGAAGCGCAGCGACTCCAGCGGGCGGTCGTCGGTGTGGCCCATCACCTCGATCCGTCCGGGCAGCCCGCGCAGCGCCCGCGCCACGCCGTGCAGGCGTTCGCGCTGTTGCGGCTGCAGCTCGGCGGTGCCGGGGGCGAACAGCGCGTCGGCGCTCAGTGTGACGATCGAGCGCTGCGCTTCGTCGCGAACTTCGAGCGCACCGGCGCTCACGTCGCCGGCCAGCAGGGGTGCCAGGCGCGGCTTGACCGCGGCCGCTGCGGGCGCCGGAGCGGCCAGGCTGGCGTGCACGTCATGCAACTGCCGCAGCAGCGGCTCCGACTCGCGATTCAGCCGCGACGACATCCACATCACCGTGGCCAGCACCAGCGCGGCGCCGATCACCACGGCCAGCCACAGCGGCACCTGGGTCACGGCCGACTTGCGCTGCAACGCGCCGAGCCAATGCTGCGACAGCGTGCGTGCATCGGTGGGCAGCAGGGTCGGGCGCGCCTGCTCGAGCAGGCGCCCGGCCAGCGCATCGAGTTCGGCGCGGCCGTTGGGCCGGCCCGCGTAGCGGCCCTGCAGACCGAGCGAGATGCACACGTAGAACAGCTCGAGCAGCGCGGCGTTGGTTTGCGGATCGGCCTGCAGGCGTTCGAGCAACTCGAACACCTTGTCGGCTCCCGAGGCCTCGTCGTGAAACTCCTGCAGCAGGCTCTTGGTCCCGGGCGGCGGATTGGCACCCCACGGCGTGGCGGCGATCGCCTCGTCGATGAAGGTGCACAACAGGTAGCGCGCCGCGACCACCTGCGGCGGGCCGACGCCGCCGGCGCGCGCACCCTGCTCGAACTCGCCGATCAGGCCGAGCAACTGGCGCTGCAGGCCGGGGCGGTCGTGGTGGCTGGTAGTCGCACGCAGCTGGGCCTGCAGCGACAGCAGCGGCCCGGCAGCCACCAGCAGCGGGTTGATGCCGACCACCAGGTGCTGCAGCGTGGCGCCGTGCTGGG
>DASURM010000020.1:0-6275 GCA_036280035.1 Burkholderiaceae bacterium
CCGACGCCGGCACCCAGAACATCGTCTGCCGAACCTCGCGGCCGCAGAAGCGCAGTGGCTTGGCCGGCCCCGGAACGTTGGTCATCACCGCGGTGGTCTTCCTGGCGAACAGGTCGAGGATCGCGTCTTGCACCGGCTTGACCATCAGGCCCGCGATCGCCAGCACCGCGAACGCCAGCAGCGGCTGGTAGCTGCCCTTGAGCTCGCTCATGCGCTGGCGCACCGCGTACACGCGCTCGATCGGATTGTCGATGCCGATCTGCAGCACCAGCGGCGCAAGGCCGAACTTGTTGCCGAGCTGCCAGGCCTGGTCGAGCGGCCGCAGGTTCACCGGCACCATCGCGCGGATCTCCTGCCCCGAGGGATCGTCGCCGCGGTCGCGCAGGTAGCGGCCGATGGCGCCGGCCACGCACGACAGCAGCACGTCGTTGACCGAGCAGTGCAGCGCCTTGCCGATCATCTTCACCGCATCGAGCGGGATCGGCTCGTTCCACGCCACCCGCTTGCGACCCGCGGGCATGCCCTTCAGCCGCGTACGCGAGTCGTCGGGCATCAGCAGCAGCGCGGCCACGTCGCCGAGCACCCGGTAGCCGACTCGCGCCAGCTCGAGCGAGCCGAGTATCTGCTGGGGTTGCGACAGCAACTCGACCGATCGCGCGACGCCCTTGCCGGTCATGCCCAGCGCCTTGACGGCGACGTCGGCGAGCGGCTCGATCACTGCGTCGGACAGCCAGTCGCCTTCGCCATCGCCGGCCTCGCGGCGCGATTTGCGCGCCGGCGGGTCGGCGCCACCGTCGGTGATCGACAGCGCCACCGAGATCAGCGCGATGCCGTCGCCGATGCAGTGGTGGATGCGCACGATCATCGCCGAGCCGCCTTCGTAGCGCTCGACCAGATGAAACTGCCACAGCGGCCGCTGCGGATCGAGCGCCTGCGTGGCCAGCTTGCCGCACAGCGCCTGCAGCGCCTGGCGTTCGCTCTGCCCCTTGCGGCGCGCCAGCTTCTCGCGCACCACGTGGCGGCGGATGTCGAACTGCGCGTCGTCGACCCACACCGCGCCCAGGGCGTCGGGCACCACCTTCTGCCGGAACCGGTCGTAGCGCAGCAGCTTGGCTTCGACGCGCGCACACAGTTCGTCGTAGGCGAGCGCAGGCTGCAGCAACCAGACCCCGACGATCATCATCAGGTTGACGTCGTTGTCCATGCGCAGCCAGGCGGTGTCGACGCGCGACATGCGTTCGCTGGCGGCGGGCATCGGGGGTCTCCTCGGTTCTCGTGGCCGCACCGGCGGCGCCGCAACGATGCTGGCTAAGATGCCGGGCGTCAACCGTCACAAGCCCGAAGGGAGCCCGCTATGGCCGACCTCAAAGCCGCCTTCGAAAAGGCCGTTGCCGAAAGCAAGAGCCTGCCCGAGAAGCCCGACAACGCCACGCTGCTGCAGATCTATGCGCTGTACAAGCAGGCCACGGTCGGCGACGTCGACGGCAAGCGACCCGGCTTCTCCGACCTGGTGGGCCGCGCCAAGTGGGACGCCTGGAGCGGCCTCAAGGGCAAGGATGGCGCGGCCGCGATGCAGGAATACGTCGACCTGATCGAATCGCTGAAGTAGCGCGCAAGCGCGGTCGCCGCTACCGCTTCTTGCTCGGTGCCGCTTTCTTCGCGGCACTGCCCGCCTTGCCGAGCAGCGTGTCGAGATTGCTCTCGATCTCGCCCTCGATCGTGCGCGCGAAGGCGCCGAGCAGGAAGCCGAGCCTGGCTTCGAGGTCGAAATGGTCCGGCGCCACGATCAGGCGGCCGGCGACGCCGGAGCGCGTGAACTCCACCGTGTCGCTGGTCTCGCCTTCGAGCACCGTGCATTCCATGTCGAACTTGCGCTCCACCTCTTCGGCCCACGCCCAGGCGACCTTGCGCGCCCTGGCCAGCCCGAGGGCGTGCACGCGGTGGATCCGGATGTCGGGCATCTACGGCACTCCTGTGGCAGCGGCGAGCAGTTTGGCGTGGCGCTCGGCCTTGGGCAAGGCGGCCAGGCGCTTCACCTCGGCATAGAAGGCATCGAAGTCGCCGCCCTTGCGGGCGAACAGGCGCTCGAAATCGGGCACCAGGTCGTTGTACGCCCCCTGCACCGCGAGCGCCGCGTTGTTGACGCGCGCGATGAACGCGTCGTAGCCGGTGTAGCCACCCCAGCGCTCGATCTTCAGCCGCGCGTAGTCGGCGCGCAGCGCCTCGAACAACTCGGCCTTGCGCGCTCGCTTCTCGGGGTCGCTCAGGTTCGACGCGTACAGCGCGGCCAGCGCGCCGCGGGTCTTCAGGGTCAGCGCGCGGAACCCCTCGCGGCGCGTCTGCGCGGCGTCGAACTCGCGCTTCGCGGCGGCGTCGCCGCCTTCGGCGGCCAGCCAGCGAGTGACGCCGATGCGCTCGACCGCCACCGCGAACGACTCGTTGAACGCCGTGTCGTCGGCGGCATACGCCACTTGGTGCGCGAGTTCGTGGAACACCAGCCGCGCCACCTCGGCCTCGGGCCAGCCGACGAAGGTCGATAGCAGCGGGTCGCCGCCGAGCCAGTTCGTCCAGCCGAGCGTCGAGTAAGCCGGCACGCCGTAGACATCGACCTCGAAGCCGTGCGCGCGCAGGTCTGCCGCCAGCGCCTCGGCGCCGGTCTTGTGGAAGTAGCCGCGGTAGCCGACGCACCCCATGATCGGGAAGCACCAGGTCTTCAGCGTCAGAGAAAGCTCGGGCGTGGCCACCACGTTCCACACCACGGCGCTGCGGCCGATGTCGGCATAGCGCGTGTAGCTGGCGTTGTCGGGCAGGTGCAGTTCGCGCACCGCGAAATCACGGATACGCTGCGCCGTTTCGAGCTTGCGCTTCAGGTCTTCCGGCGTGGTCGGGTCGGCCAGCCAGCGGTCGACCGGCCGCGCACGCTGAATCAGCTCGAGATGCCCAGAAACCGATTGGCCGATGTAGCCCAGCGAGGTGCAGCCGCCGCACAGCATCACTGCTGCCACGCCCAGGGCGGCGACGCCGCCGAAGCTCGCCATCAGCAGCGTCGCGCGTCGCACCGGATTCGTCGCGCATCCCACGCCGGGCTGTCCATGGGCGCACTATCTCACAACGACCTCGCGCCCCCCGCGACCGCGGTGCTGCTCTGCATGCACAGCATGGCCGGCGTACACTGGCCGCCCACCCGGAGGCTGACCATGCGCCTGATCGAATCCATCCTGGCCGATGCGGCGGCCATCACGGGGCTGCGTCGCGACATCCACGCCCACCCGGAACTGTGCTTCGAGGAGAAGCGCACCGCCGACGTGATCGCCAAGGCGCTCACCGACTGGGGCATCCCGATCCACCGCGGCCTGGGCACGACCGGGGTCGTCGGCATCGTCAAGAACGGCAACTCGAGCCGCGCCGTCGGCCTGCGCGCCGACATCGATGCGCTGCCGATGACCGAGATGAACCGCTTCGCGCACGCCAGCCAGCACGCCGGCAAGATGCACGCCTGCGGCCACGACGGCCATACCGCGATGCTGCTGGCCGCGGCCAAGCACTTGTCGAAGCATCGCAACTTCGACGGCACCGTGTACCTGGTGTTCCAGCCGGCCGAGGAGGGCGGCGGCGGCGCGCGCGAGATGATGAAGGACGGCCTGTTCGAGCAGTTCCCGATGGAGGCCATCTTCGGCGCGCACAACTGGCCCGGCATGGCGGTGGGGCACTTCGCGTTGCGCGAGGGTCCGGTGTTCGCCTCCAGCAACGAGTTCAAGATCACCATCAAGGGCAAGGGCGCGCACGCCGCGATGCCGCACAACGGCATCGACCCGGTGCCCGCAGCGTGCCAGATGGCGCAGGCGTTCCAGACCATCATTAGCCGCAACAAGCGGCCGATCGACACCGGCGTGATCTCGGTGACGATGATCCACACCGGCGAGGTGACCAACGTGATCCCCGAGGTGTGCGTGATGGAAGGCACCGTGCGCACCTTCACCACCGAAGTGCTCGACCTGATCGAGCGCCGCATGAAGCAGATCGCCGAGGCCACCGCGGCGGCGTTCGAGTGCGGCTGCGAGTTCGCCTTCAAGCGCAACTACCCGCCGACGGTCAACCATGCGGCCGAGACCGCGTTCGCGCGCACGCTGCTGGGCGACGTGGTGGGTGCCGACAACGTGCACGAGTTCGAGCCGACGATGGGCAGCGAGGACTTCAGCTACTTCCTGCAGGGCAAGCCTGGCTGCTACTTCCTGATCGGCAACGGCGACGGTGAGCACCGCGCCGGCGGGCACGGCATGGGCCCGTGCATGCTGCACAACCCGAGCTACGACTTCAACGACGACCTGATCCCGCTCGGTGCCACCGTGTGGGTGCGCTTGGCCGAGGCTTGGCTGGCGGCGCCGCGCGGCGCGGGGCGCTGATGGCCGTTTCGATCGCCGACTGCTTCGCCCAGAGCTACGCGCAGGCGCGAAGCCTGTTTCTGCAGGCCGCAGCCGACGCGGGGCTCGCGGTGCAGTCGCACCCGCATCCGCGGCCCGGCCGCGACGGCGAGGCACTGGCGATGGATGTGGCTCGGCTGGGCTCCGGCGATGCCGATGCGGTGCTGATGCTCAGCAGCGCGTGCCACGGCGTCGAGGGCTTCTGCGGCTCGGGCGCGCAGGTCGCGCTGCTGCGCGACCGCGAGTTCCTGGCCGCGACGCGGCGCTCGGGCGTGGCCGTGCTGTTCATCCACGCACTCAACCCGTACGGCTTCTCGTGGTGGCGGCGCACGACGCACGAGAACGTCGACCTCAACCGCAACTTCCATGATTTCGGCGGGCCGCTGCCGACCAATGCCGCGTACGACGATATCGCGCACTGGCTGGTGCCCGAGAGCTGGCCGCCGCCGGCCGCCGCCGCCGACGCGATGAGCCGCTACCTCGACCGCCACGGCGAAAAGGGTTATCAGACTGCGGTGTCGAGCGGACAGTACGATCACCCTGCGGGCTTGTTCTACGGCGGGCGCGAGCCGACCTGGAGCAACCTGACGCTGCGCGCGGTGCTGCGCGAGCACGGCGCGCGCTGCTCGCGCCTGGGCTGGATCGACCTGCACACCGGGCTCGGGCCCAGCGGCGTCGGCGAGCGCATCAACGCCAGCCGCGACGATGCGACGGCCCTGGCGCGCGCGCGTGGCTGGTGGGGCGATCGTGTGACGTCGATCTACGACGGCAGTTCGTCTTCGCCGCGCCTGCGCGGCCTGATGTGGCTGGCCGTGTACGAGCAGTGTCCGCAGGCCGAGTACACCGGCATCGCGCTGGAGTACGGCACGCTGCCGATGCTGCAGGTGATCGACGCGCTGCGCGCCGACCAGTGGCTCGAGAATCATCCGGACACGGGCGCGGAGCAGCGCCAGGCGATCAAGCGCCAGGTGCGCGACGCCTTCTACACCGACACCGACGAGTGGAAGCAGGCGATCGTCGCGCAGGCGCGCGAGGCGACGCTGCAGGGCCTGAGCGGGCTCGGCGGCGGCTGACGCGCCGTTGCGCGCGCGATCAATCGGGGGGCCACCAGCCGTGCGCGCGCAGCGCGCGCTCGACGCCGGCCGCGTCGCTGAAGTGCAGCGCCTTCCAACCCAGGGCGCGCGCCGCGCCGACGTTGGCGGCGATGTCGTCGAGCAGCACCAGCCGATCGGGCGGCGCGGCGAAGTGGCGGCTGGCGAGTTCGAAGAATGCGGCTTCCGGCTTGATCAGCCGCGCTCGTGACGAGTACAGGCCGCTGTCGAAGCAGCCGATCAGCTCGGGATGCGTGCGATCGAGATGCTCGGCGTACGGCGCCGGCATGTTCGACAGGAAGTGCAGCGACGCGCCGGCGGCGTGCAGCCGCTGCAGCAGATCGACCGTCTCGACCTTGGGCGTCAGCGTCAGCGGGATGCCCTCGACCAGCCGCGCGATACCGGCCGCCGCCAGCCCGGTGCGCGCGACGATGCGGCGCACCAGATCAGCGGCATCGAGTACCCCGCGGTCGAACTGCGCCCAGTCGCCATCGAAACCCTGGAACACGCTGGCCACCAACGCGCGCGCGGTCGTCTCGTCGGTGGCGTGCGCCGGCAGGAAGCGGCGCACCAGTTGCAGCGGCTTCCAGTCGAACAGCACGCCGCCAAAATCGAACACGATGCGCGGCACATCGTCGCGCCGGCTGATTCGACTACCCTGCGCGGTCACTGGATCACCCTGCGCACTGCGTGCTCCGGGATGAGCGCTTGGGAGCGGCCCGGCGCGCTCATGGCGCGGCGGCGCCGCGCCAGCGCAGCACGA